>JANYEB010000220.1 GCA_025363355.1 Chitinophagaceae bacterium
CCGGCGAACCGTTGCTGCTAGACACCGAACTGTCTTTGCTGAGCATAGCGTTATATTAGCTTTTTGAAATATCGAGTTAGCTTTACAAATTTTAGCAATATTTTAACATTTTTTTCTTTGTAATCAGCAAGTTAATTAATAATTTCGACCTCTAAATTAATTAAAAATGAATAATCCTAATCAAACAAAAAGAGATTTTACTATCTCGGACGATTCAATGCTACAAGATAGCAGAACTACACAGGCACAATTTAAAGCAGACCAATCAACATTTCAAGCTTTTGATGCCGATTTTAAAACCCCTTTTGAAAAAAATTGGCAAAATGCCATAACTGCTGCCGAAAATGCACCAACAGACGAGCAGGTTTTAGATGTGCAGGGTACTTTAACCGCTAATGTAGAAACTGCTTTGGACGAATGTTGTAAATGTTTTCAAGATGCCAAGTATTTTATTAAAAAAGCGTTCCCCAACCAAACGGGTGTTTGGAACGAATTTGGATTTGATAATTATGATGATTCAAGGCAATCTCCCGAAAAAATGATAGTGTTTATGAGCGTATTTAGCACCACTGCCAACAACACTAAATACAATGCTGATTTAATTGCAGCAGGGTTTGTTAAAACAAAAATTGATGATATTCTTGTTAAACGAACTGCCCTTGTTGATGCTAAAACTGAACAAGAAGTTGCAAAAAATAGCAGGCTTGGAACTACACAAAGCAGGGTTGCATTAATGAACAATGTTTGGGCATTTAGAACCAAAATTGCCGAAGCTGCTAAAAATATTTATCAAGATGATTTTGCTAAGTATAAAGCCTATTTATTACCTGCAAGTGCCGAGAGTAGTGGTGTTTTTAGCATTCAAGGTACTGTAACAGATAAAGCAACTGGTAATAAATTAGAGAATGTAACCGTTAGCTATGGCACTGCTGCAAATGATGTTGTAACAGATAGTAATGGTGCCTATGGTTTTGCAAAATTGTTTAGCGGCAATTATACATTAACTTATAGCTTGGTAACTTATAAAACCATCACTAAAATTGTTGATTTTAAAGGTGATACTTTGGTGGTAGATGTGGAGTTAGAGAAGGAGTAGTAGTTTGTGGTAAGTAGCAAGTGGTGAATAGAGATTTGCTTTTTAGAGTTGCCAACCTTTTGAAGGTTGGCAACTCTTTTTAAATTTGTTGTAAACCAGAATGTTTTGAGTATAGTTAGAAGTGAATGGGTGAGTGATTCATCAGCCACAACTTTTTAACAATTAGGTCGGCCTGCTAGTACTAACCTTAAGTTATCATCAGAACTTGTAAAGAAGTGCTTAATAAAATGAATTATCGAAGCGGTCTATTATTTACATCTTGGTATATTCAGCTTTGCTTGAATTTTAAATAAAAAAAGAGGCTGTCTTTAAAAAGACAGCCTCTTTGTGTTGCGAGGAGAAGGTTCGAACTTCTGACCTTCGGGTTATGAGCCCGACGAGCTACCGCTGCTCTACCTCACGGTGCAATGATAAAGCAAAAATATTTAATAGAAAAATTATATTTATTAAACCTGTTAAATTCACCTAAAAACAAACCCCCACACCAAAGTGTAGGGGTTCTGTTTTCACATTTAAAATAAGTCCGTAATTACTGTCCTTATTGACTAACAGTCTCTCTGACTTCCTTACGCTAAATCAAATCTATCTAAATTCATCACTTTAACCCAAGCAGCTGCAAAATCGTGTACAAATTTTTCTTTTGCATCATCACTTGCATATACTTCTGCTATAGCTCTTAATTCAGAGTTAGAACCAAATATTAAATCTACACGTGTAGCTGTCCATTTTAATTCTCTTGTAACGCTATCTCTTCCTTCAAATACCTGTTGTTCGTGTGATGTAGGTTTCCAGCTTGTACCATAGTCAAGCAAGTTTACAAAAAAGTCGTTGGTTAAAGTTTCAGGAGTATGTGTAAATACACCATTTTTACTACCATTATAATTTGCATTTAATGAACGCAAACCACCAACTAATACTGTAAGTTCTGGTGCTGTTAAAGTAAGCAATTGTGCTTTATCAATTAACAAATCTTCGGTAATAGTTGCTCTATTGCCTTTTATATAATTTCTAAAACCATCAGCCATTGGTTCTAAAACTGCAAAAGATTCCACATCTGTTTGTTCTTGTGTAGTATCTACCCTACCTGCTGTAAATGGAACAGTAATAGTAACGCCAGCTTTGCTTGCAGCTTGTTCAACAGCAGCAGTGCCACCCAATACAATTAAATCTGCTAGTGAAACTTGTTTGCCATTTTGTTGTGCAGCATTAAAATTTTGTTGTATTTTGGCTAATACATCCAACACTTTACTCAGTTGAGATGGATTATTTACTTCCCAATATTTTTGAGGAGCTAAACGAATTCTTGCACCATTGGCACCACCTCTTTTATCACTTCCACGATATGTTGATGCTGATGCCCAAGCAGTAGAAACTAATTCACTAATGCTTAAACCGGCAGCTAAAATTGTTACTTTTAAATGTGCAATATCAGCAGCATCAATTTGTTTGTAAGTTGTAGCAGGTAAAGGATCTTGCCATACTAATTCTTCAGCAGGAACTTCACTACCTAAATATCTTGCACGAGGGCCCATATCTCTATGCGTTAATTTAAACCAAGCTCTTGCAAAAGCATCTGCAAGTTGGTCGGGATTTTCAAAAAAACGTCTTGATATTTTTTCGTAAGCTGGGTCAATAATTAAAGCTAAATCTGTGGTAAGCATAAATGGTGCGTGGCGTTTGCTTGCATCGTGTGCATCTGGCACTAAGCCTTCACCTGCATTGTTTTTTGGTTTCCATTGGTGTGCACCAGCAGGACTTTTTGTAAGCTCCCATTCGTAGCCAAATAAGTTTTCAAAATAATTATTGCTCCATTGTGTTGGGGTGGTTGTCCAAGCACCTTCCAAACCACTGGTAATAGTGTCTTCAGCGTTTCCTTTGCCAAAACTATTTTTCCAGCCAAAACCTTGTTCTTCAATAGATGCAGCAGCAGGTTCTTTGCCCACATGTTCAGTAGCAGCAGCACCGTGCGTTTTACCAAATGTATGTCCTCCTGCAATTAGGGCAACAGTTTCTTCGTCGTTCATAGCCATACGCTTAAACGTTTCACGTATATCTCTTGCTGAGGCTAGTGGGTCAGGATTACCATCAGGTCCTTCTGGGTTTACATAAATCAAACCCATTTGCACAGCAGCTAAAGGATTTTCTAAATTGCGAGAATGTGGTGTTTGGCTATTATCATCAGCAGACAATACCCCTCCACTTTTTTCTACACCAGGAGAACCCTGTGCATATCGAATGTCTCCACCAAGCCACACTTTTTCTGCACCCCAATACACATCTTCATCTGGCTCCCATACATCTGCACGTCCACCAGCAAAACCAAAGGTTTTAAAGCCCATAGATTCTAGTGCACAGTTGCCTGCAAGAATCATTAAATCTGCCCAAGAAATTTGTTTTCCATATTGTTTTTTAATAGGCCATAGTAGCAAACGAGCTTTATCCAAATTAGTATTATCTGGCCAACTATTTAGTGGTGCAAAACGTTGCATTCCTCTACCAGCACCACCTCTACCATCTTGAATACGATAAGTGCCTGCACTATGCCAAGCCATACGAATAAAGAAAGGACCATAATGTCCATAATCTGCTGGCCACCAATCTTGCGAGTTAGTCATCAATGCAACGATGTCTTTTTTAACTGCTGCTAAATCAAGTTTTTTAAAAGCTTCGGCATAATTAAAATTGGTATCCATTGGATTAGTCAGCGTTGAGTGTTGACGAAGGATATTTAGTTTTAACTGATTTGGCCACCATTCTTTATTGGCTGTGCCATTGCCAGCACTTTGTTTTAAGCTGCCATTATGAAAAGGGCATTTGCTGATATCTCCATTATTATCCATAAAAAATTTATTTGGTTTAAGGCATCAAAGCTATGAGGCATTAATGAAAAATGAAATGATTTTTATTATGTAGACAAAAGTTTTACTAATAACAAAAACCCCAGCACATTGTGCTGGGTTTTTTATCGTAACTAAATCCTTCACCAACTATTTCAATAAATCTTGCATACCAAATGCTGTTAAGAAATTATCATATTGTTCTTTCACTGCTTTGTTAGCAGTTTCTGTAAATGTGCCTGTTGCAAGATCCACTACAGTACGTAAGGGTCTTTGTCCTTTTGGTGTTTCAATTAATTTTACAACTGCATCTGCCACTTGTTGAGGATTTGGTTTTACTGCTTCAAACAATTGTCCCATTCCTTCACCAATTTTTGCAGGAATATTAGCTAATTCGCCATATCCAGCAACTACAGATTCGTCGCTACCTGTTTTTGTTTTGCCAAAAATTTCTGTAGGAAAAGCACCTGGTTGTATCATAGCAACATCAACACCTAAAGGTCTCACTTCATAATGCAATCCTTCGCTTAAACCCTCAACAGCAAATTTAGCTGCATTATAAACCGTCATAAATGGTGCAGAAAATCTACCTAAACCACTTGAAATATTTACTATCAACCCTTCGCCTTGATTTCTCATTGTTGGCAAGGCTGCTTTAATGGTTCTCCAAGTAGCGTTTACGTGAACATCAAACATTTCTTGAACATCGGTTACACTATAACTTTCTGCAATTCCTCCACCAAAATAACCAGCATTGTTAACCACTACATCAATCCTACCTTCTTTTTCAATAATACCATTAATGGCATTGGTTACTGATTCATTATTGGTAATTTCTACATCTAAAACTGTAATGTTTGGCACATTACCCAGCTCAATTGCCTTTGCTTCGTTTTTGCCTTTTGTATCACGCATTGTTGCATATACTGTGTATCCTAAAGCTGCTACTGAGTGTGCAGTTAACCACCCAAAACCGCTATTGGTTCCTGTAATAAATACTACTTTTTTCATTGTTTATTTTTTAATTGTTACGCAAAGTAACATTCATTAGTATACATTTGTAACTATTGACATAATCATAATATAAAAAAGTAGTTACCACTAAGTAACTATTGCTTATGCGAGTTAAAAATGTTTTTAATATGAAAGCAGATAATCCTAATAAATGCCCATTAACAGCAGCTTTGCACATTATTGGTGGTAAGTGGAAACCATTAATTATTTATACGCTTGATAAAACGCCTAAACGCTTTGGGCAATTGGATGCTATGATTCCTAATATATCTAGAAAAGTATTGACTACACAACTTGAAGAATTATTAACCCACGGTATTGTAGAAAGAAAATCTTATCCTGAAGCCCCTCCAAGAGTTGAATACACACTCACAAAAAAAGGCAAGAGGTTAATACCAATTTTAAATCAATTATGCAAATGGGGTTGCAATGTTTTAGAAGAAGAAGAGTTGGTGGTTGTGGTAAGTTAAATTGTATTTATCAGATGATTATAATACAATTTATTCAATATTAATATCCGCCATTGGAATTCCTAGTGCTACCTAATTTAATTAACCACCACGATCGATAGTTAGATAGTTACCTTGATTCTATAGCTTTAATTTTAAATTCTTGGCTGTAACTACGTTTCTTTTATTTCATTAGTTATAAAGATAATTTAACCTCGTAGCTGGTTTGTCCACTCAACAAGGATAGAAAATTCAATAGCAACTATCTATCTGCCCATATATACCATCAATATCTGCACATCACTTGGGTTTACACCACTAATGCGTGATGCCTGCCCCAATGTTCTTGGTCTTATTTTTTTAAACTTCTGTAATGCTTCGCTAGAAATAGCCTGTACTTTATCGTAATCAAACACATCAGGTATCATCATATTTTCAAGCAAACTCATTTTATCAACAAGTTCCTGTTCTTTCTCTATATAACGTTCATATTTTACCTGTATTTCTGTTTGTTCAATAGCATCTGTTGTAAAGTCAACTAATGCGTTTTGTATTTTATCGCCCATCTTCATCATATCCAGTAAAGAGGCATTTGGTCTTAAAATTATTTTACTCAGTTTTTGCTTTTCGACTAGTGCAGCTGAGTTAATGGTTTCAAAATAAGGGTTGATATCTTCGGGATCTATCCATAATTCATTTATAACCAATTTTATATCACTAACTCCTTTATTTTTTAAGTTTACCTTATCCATTCTTTCATCGCTAGCCAATCCTAGTTTATTACTCATTTCTGTAAGTCGCAGGTCAGCATTATCCTGTCTCAGCAAGGTTCGGTATTCGGCACGACTTGTAAACATTCGGTATGGCTCATCTGTCCCTTTGCTAATCAAATCATCTATTAATACCCCTATATAAGCTTCGTTTCTTTTGAGTATAAATGGTTCTTGATGGTGTACTTTAAGGTGTGCATTCATTCCTGCCATCAATCCCTGGCAAGCTGCTTCCTCGTATCCAGTTGTTCCATTAATCTGCCCTGCAAAGAACAGGTTCTGAATCATCTTGGTCTCTAAAGTATAAGTCAATTGTGTTGGTGGAAAATAATCATACTCAATAGCATAACCTGGTCTGAAGATTCTACAATTTTCAAAACCGGGTACACTCTTCAAGGCTTTCACCTGCACATCTTCTGGTAAAGAGGTAGAGAATCCATTGACGTATATCTCGCAGGTATTCCAACCCTCGGGCTCCACAAATAGCTGATGGCGGTCTCTATCAGCAAAGCGGTTTATCTTGTCCTCAATACTTGGGCAATATCTAGGCCCTCGTCCTTCTATCCTACCCTGAAACATTGGGCTCCTATCAAAGCCGGTTTTTAAAATATCGTGTACTTCTTGGCTAGTGTATGTAATATGGCAACTACGTTGTTGCTCAGGCTTAATCTTTGGTGTATCTAAATAAGAGAATCCCACAATTTCATCATCACCAGCCTGCTCTTCCATTTTGCTATAATCAAGGCTTCTTCCATCCACCCTTGGGGGTGTTCCGGTTTTAAGCCTATCGCTTTCCATACCAAGAGCAACTAGTTGTTCGGTAATTCCCGTTGCTGCTTTCTCTGAAATCCTTCCTCCTCCTATTTGTTTCTCTCCAATATGAATCACTCCATTAAGGAAAGTGCCACTTGTGACAACAACAGCTTTACTATGCACTTCGTGACCCAAGCCAGTAACAACACCACAAGCCACACCATTTTTAATGATGATATTTCTCACCATATCCTGATAGAAGTCAACATTAGGCGTTTCTTCCAACATTTCTCTCCACTTGGTTGCAAACACCATCCTATCATTCTGGGTTCTTGGACTCCACATTGCAGGACCTTTACTTCTATTCAACATTCTAAACTGTATGGTACTAGCATCACTAACAATGCCAGAATATCCACCAAGGGCATCTATTTCTCTAACAATTTGACCCTTGGCTATGCCACCCATCGCAGGGTTACAACTCATTTGAGCAATAGTTTGCATATTCATAGTAATAAGCAAAACCTTGCTACCCATATTGGCAGCAGCAGCAGCAGCTTCGCAGCCTGCATGTCCGGCACCAACAACAATAACATCATAATTTGGAAACATAGGGCAAAGATAGAGGTTGGTTTATAGAGTAAATATGAGTCGAAATATTGTGTGACTCGTGGAACATTGCTGCGTCGCCGTTTCCTTGCGAGACACAGCAATGTTCCACGAGTCACAAGGCTATGTTAGATATTCTGTATGTACGACAGTTCTTTTTGTCTCATCAAGGCAATATCAGCTTTTGATTTGTCTTTGTACCCACAAAGGTGTAATGCACCATGAGCAATAACCCTTGCAAGTTCTTTCTTAAAGATCTCATTGTGCATTGAGGCGTTATCCCTGACCCTATCAAGACTTACATAAATTTCAGCTTGAACAGGCATTCCTTTATCGTGCAGAGGAAAGGTGATAATATCTGTATAATAATCGTGATTCAGGGCAGTTCGATTGATTTCAAGTAAATATTCATCCGAGCAGAAAATATAGTCTACACAATCTACTTTGATCTTTTCTAAAGAAAAGATATTTTGAACTAGTTTTTTTAGGACCGACTTGGGTGTAAAGTTTAGTTTTCTATCAGCGTAATTGAATCTTACTTTCATAATCCAAAATTCGTAACAGTTAATGGAATTAAAGCGAATAGCTTTGCAGATATTTATAAAATGAAACAATTAAGCTTGCTAAAAGTTGGAGAGTCGGGAATTATAGACTCGTTTATAACCGATGATATATCAATTAAATTGATGGAGATGGGCTGTGTTCCTGGTGAAAAAGTAAGAGTAGAGCAAATCGCTCCACTTGGTGACCCAATTTGTATCTCTGTAGCTGGCTATCAACTCAGCTTAAGGATAGATGAGGCACAAAGTATTCTAATCCAAGAAAACAACTTATCAAATTACTGATTTTCAATACCGTAAAATGAAGATTGGACTATACTTCGGTTCTTTTAACCCCATACATATCGGCCATCTAATTATTGCAAGCCACATTATAGAACATACCGATTTAAAAAAAGTGTGGTTTGTGGTAAGTCCTCACAACCCACTTAAACAAGCTGCAACTCTATTGAACGAATACCATAGGCTGCATTTGGTACAAACAGCAATAGAGGCTGATGGTAGATTCAAAGCATCAGATGTTGAGTTTAAGCTACCAAAGCCGTCTTACACTATTGACACACTTACTTATCTTTCTGAGAAATATCCTAACTATCAGTTTACTGTTATAATGGGTAGCGATAGTTATAGCAACCTGCATAGGTGGAAGAACTATGAACTGCTAGTAAAGAACTACTCCATAATTGTATATAATAGACCAGGTTTTGATGTGAAAGACAATCTATATAACGCAACTATTTTGAAAGCACCTCTCCTAGATATTTCGTCAACAACAATAAGGGAACATATAAAAGATGGTAAAAGCATTCAATACTTAGTAAGCGATGCGGTTTTTAAAGAACTTACTGAGAATGGATATTATAAATAATACCCTCCCTTATAACATGCAATAATTACTTTTGCACAAAATTTTTTAATGGTTTACTTAACAAGAAAGGAACATTTTAATGCTGCTCACAAACTTTTTAATCCAAAATGGAGTAAGGAAGAAAATGAAAGCGTATTTGGACCTTGTGCTAATGAAAACTGGCATGGACATAATTATGATTTATATGTAACCGTAAAGGGTGTACCTGATGAGAACACTGGCTTTGTTTACGATGCAAAGAAGTTGGGTGAGTTAATAAGAACTAAGATTATTGATAAATTAGATCACAAAAACTTAAATCTAGACGTTGCTTTTTTAGAGGGGCAGCTTTGTAGCACAGAAAATCTTGCTATTGCAATTTGGAAGCAACTTCAACCGCTTCTGCCGGCTAATGCTACATTACATTGCATTAAACTATATGAAACACCAAGAATTTATGTAGAATACTTTGGTGAATAATATGAATATAGAAACGATACATACAAAAGTTTGCATTGTTGGTGCGGGTCCATCAGGAGCAGCTACCTCAATTTTCTTAAGCAGAGAAAAAGTAGCTCATATTATTATTGATGCTGCTCAATATCCAAGGGATAAAGTTTGTGGTGATGGCTTGGATTTAAAAGCTATTACAATGTTGAATCACATTGATAAATCTATTTTAGAGGATGAGCTAAAACCTAGAGGTAAAATTCAAGCGTGTTGGGGCTTTCGCCTAATTAACCCCAAGGGAAAATATACAGAGTTTGTTTTTAAGCCTTCCATTGGTGATGAGAACAAACCACCCTATGGGGTATCTAAACGATTTTCACTAGATAATATCTTAGTTGAAAAATTTGATTCTGCCTTTGCAGATTTTTTACAAGAAACTAAAGCTATTAAAATTGAGCGTGTAGAGAATAAGTGGCATATTTTAGTTCAGCAGAAAGATAAACAGATTACTATTATTTCTGATTTGATTGTTGGTGCTGATGGAGATCACTCCATTGTACTAAAGACAGTAGGCGAAAGAAAAATTAATAGAGAACATTATGCTGGAGGCGTAAGACAATACTGGCAAGGCGTTGAAGGAATTCACGACAAGAACTTAATGGAGGTTTATTATCCAAAAACTTTTCCTATGAGCTATTTCTGGATATTTCCATTGGGTGATGGCTTAGCGAATGTTGGCTATGGAATGCTAAGCTCTGTTGCTGCAAAAAATAATTATAATATCAGAGAAATATTTACTGAGCTAATTAAAACAGATTCCATTCTTCAATCACGTTTTGCAAATGCAACAGCTTTAGATAATGTAAGTGGCTGGGGTTTGCCTCTTGCAACTTTAAGAAGAAAGTGTAGTGGCAATGGTTGGCTTTTAGTTGGAGATGCGGCATCTATGATTTCTCCTACTACAGGTGAAGGTGTTGGAACTGGGATGCAAACTGGGTTTATTGCTGCCAAGTTTATTAAACAAGCTACAGAAATAAATAAGTTTGATGAAAGTATTTTTAAAAATTATGATAGAGAAGTTTATAAAAGAATGGAAGATGATATAAAACTATTCAACCTTAGTATGTGGGTTTCTCCAAAAATGATGGGTTGGGTGATGAATAATATTGTGCCTTTTAATTATTTCAAAAGACTCTTTCAAACCAAAGTTGGTCAATGGTTGAACACAGCTTATCACAAAGAAATTAAGGTTAAGCTAGATTAGTAGTTTTTAGCAACACCATTTATCACATCAATCTCAAAACCTTTTGACTGCAGGTATTTT
Source organism: Chitinophagaceae bacterium (assembly GCA_025363355.1). GTDB lineage: Bacteria > Bacteroidota > Bacteroidia > Chitinophagales > Chitinophagaceae > CAIVPM01. The sequence goes on from JANYEB010000220.1 coordinate 10,710, forward strand.
AGCGTTTTCAGTTTCTTGATTTGTACTACCCCTTTTTGCTTTTTGAAATATATTTCGTATTGCTTTGTGAGTGTTTTCAAATAATCATCTTCATCTATTTGAGTAAGTGCTTTTTTAATATTGATAGGGCTTATTTGCTTTGACTTGAGTTCGTACCTAATTTTTACCCTACCCCACTGTTTAATTCTGAACTTACCACCAGCAAACATTATTGCAAATCTTTCTTCGTTTAAATAATTATCTTCTATTAAAGTTGCTATGATATTATTTACTTCCAAAACATTTAAACCATAATCAAATGCTTTTGACTTTACTTCGTTATGACATCTTTCTTGATAAGCACAATATTGCTTTAGTTTTGAAAGTGCTTCCTTTTGAGATAATTGCTTTTTAAAACCAACACCCATTTATTTTACAAGTTGCTTTTTAAAAATTGGCACTGTGCTACAAGGTTCTCCATACATAATACTTTTTGCTATTGGTCTAAGCATATTTGTAATCTCAACATAAGCAGTTTCAGGTATAGAAACCTCCCCACAGCCTTTTACAACAACTCTCTTATCTCTAAATTCTTCAGTATTAATTTGTGACAGTTTCTTTAAAATTACGGATTCAATTAATCTCTTTTCATCGCCAAAAACTACATTCTTTGCTATTGGCTGCAAATTAGTTGCAGCTAACATATAAGCCCACATTGGTATAATTGCATCTGCTGAACAAATTATACAAACATTTTTATTTTCAAAAACCGACCAATCTGTAGTTAGCAAAGCAGCTCTATAATCCTTCTCTTTTAGAATTAGCTCCATAAAAAGAAAAGCCTTTAAATCAAATATTTTAATTTCTTCCTTTGGATAAAACTCTTCCAAGTCAAAAGTTACAATACCACTTTCTGCAACCTTATTTATAAATTCACTCATTATTACCAATTATTTAAACAGCTACAAAAGTAGCTTTTATAAACAACTGTCTCTTTCGTATTCAGTAAACAAAAAACCCGAATCTTTCGACTCGGGTTTTAAAAATATTTTAACAATTATTCTAATAAAGATCTCCTCTGTTATCAGTAATATCTGCTACTTTCTTCAGTAACTCATTACTGATTCTGCCTCCAGCACCTTTAATAGTATTATTCAACATTCCTTTAACTGAATTGGGATCTGATGGAGCCGCTGCTCTAGTTGCTATATTTTCAACTTTAACAACGTATACACCACCTTGACCAGCTATTGGTTCGCTAATTTTTCCTTTGTTAGATGCATTAAAAGCAGCACCTGCAAACTTGTAGTCCATACCTATAATTGTATTAGCTGCATTTCCTGCCATTAGTGTGTCAACTCTTTGTACAGATGCATTATTACCAGCAGCAGTTGCAATTGCTTCTAAAGTTGTACCAGTCATTTTAGAAATAATTTGCTTTGCTTTCTTTTCGTTTTTAACAAGATTTTCAACTTGTGGACGAAGTGTTTGAGCAGATGGAACTCCTGGTTTATTAACAGCTGTAATTACCCCAACAATATATTTATTATTGAAAGAATGGTATGTTTCTGTAATATCTCCAACACCTTTTTCATAAATCCATCTAACCAATGTTCTATTACTTCCAAGCCCAGGAACTGTAAAATCTACTTTCTTAATTCCATCAGCTGGGTATGGAGTTTTATTTAATTTTTTTGCAGCTTCATCAAAATCTTTTTTAGATTTTACAGAACTGATGAATTTACTAGCTTCGTTTTTTGTAGCAATATCTGTTTCGTTACTTAATGAAATTTGTTTAGCAAAATATGCAATATTGTATGCTGTACTTGTTCCTTTTTGACCTAACACTTCTACATAGTGATATCCATATTCTGTTTTAACAATACCTTTTGATCCTACTGGTTGAATGAAAGCAAAATCGTTAAAAGAACCAACCATTCTTCCACTAGTAAAGTAATCATACACGCCACCTTTAGCTTTACTTCCATCATCTTCGCTAGATTTCATACATAAAGAATCAAAGTTTGCACCAGCTTTAAGTTTCATTTCAATGGTATCAAGCAAATGCTTTGCAGTACTATCATCTCTAACTCTGAAAGACTGACCTGTTTTTTGATCTCTATCCATAGTTTTAATAAGTATGTGTCTAACTTTTGCACTATCAGCAATAGATCTAACACCAACCATTTTAGCTAATACATAATTGTTACCATCTAAATAAGGACCAAAAACACCACCAACAGGTAATTTAACTAAAGTATCTTTTACTTGTTGTTTAATTTCTTTACCTGCTATATAGCCATTATAAAAAGGCATTTCAGAAGTATTTTTTGCAAAGAATGTTTCTGTATTTGTAGTAGAAGCAAGATCTGCTTTCTTAGTTTCAAGTTTATTTTTAACAGCATCAGAATCACTTTTGCTAGGCACAGCATCAAAACTTACATAAGAAAAAGAACGAGTTTCTTCGTCTTTCTCATAAATTTTACTATGCTTTTTTCCATAAGCAGTTATTTCATCATCAGTTACTTTAATAGTGCTATCAGCTATTGTTGAATAAGGAACTGCAACGTAAGAAACTGTAGAGAAACTGTTATTGTCTGCTTGTTGTTTTTCAATCAACCATTTTGGAGCATAAGCAGCTTGAGATATAATATTATTGAACTTAGCATATTTAGCTTGTAAAATAGTTGGCTCAACTATACCTTCATAAACACCTTTCTTTTGATCTTCTTTTCCAGATTTTTTAAACTGGCTCCAAGCTTGTTTTGCTTTTTCAACATCAGCTTGACCAGTTTGTTGATCTCTAAACTCGCCCATTAAAGGAGAATTTGGTTTAAACAACTCTTCACTTAATTGCTTATCCGTACAAGTAAGACCTAATTTATCAAACTCTTGGTTTAATAAAATTTGACTAACTTCTTGATTCCAAAGTTGACCAATCAAGTTTTCTCTTTGTTGAGCATTTCCTTGACTTGCATTTTCAACTTTCTTATCAAACTCTTTCCTATCAATACTTTTACCATTTACTTTACCAACAGTTGAGCCTGTTCCTAACAAAGAACCTCTACGGCTTAAACCATCTTGTAATATAAAGGCAATTAATGCTAGAGCTATAACTCCACCAACAATCCAAGCTCCACGATCACGAATACTTTGAATAATAGACATAAACTTATATACTTTATTTTTTTAAAGGATGGCAAAAATAGGGTAATTAGGGTATTGAACAAACTGTGGAAAAAGTATTCAAACGCTTATTAGTAAAAGATTCTTATGTTAATTAGTTTTATTAAAAATGCAGGTAGATTTATCTGATAAAATATGTTAGTTTTTTCTATTCACATTCGTTTGTTGATAAACCACAAAACCTGTTAGAAAATTACAATTTCTAAAAATTAAATGTTATAAGATGTAGAATAAGTAAGGGTGTTTTTGGGTACTTGGTTACAATCAGCCAACTTGTATGCCAATTACACTAACTTAATTAACAGTTAATATCTCGACAGTTTATCAATGTTAAAAAACACATTACTTTTTATAAAGGTTGTTAAAAAGTGATTGAAACTATTGTAAACATTAAATTTTCTTGATTTAATAAAATGTGAATTAGAGTGAATAAGTTCAAGCTTATTAACTTTGCCTTGTGTGAATAACTAAGTTATAACGATATTAACACCCGTAATAATAGTAGTTGTTTTATATAAATGTATTATTAAATACTATTACAAGAGATATGAACATTGACATTTCAAAAATAGAAGCAACAGGTTTTTTAGATATTGATATTAATCCAACAATTGATTTATTTGCAGATATAAACAAATTAAAAAAAGAAAAGAATGCAATTGTACTGGCACACTATTATCAAGAACCAGATATTCAAGATGTGGCTGATTATATTGGTGACAGTTTGGGTTTAGCACAAAAAGCTGCTAACACCGATGCTGATATTATAGTTTTTGCAGGAGTACATTTTATGGCTGAGACTGCAAAAATATTAAATCCAACAAAAAAAGTGTTGTTGCCAGATTTAAAAGCTGGATGTTCATTAGCAGATTCTGCACCAGCTAATCTTTTCAAAGCCTTTAAGGATAAGCATCCTGAGCATTTGGTGATAAGTTATATTAATTGTACAGCAGACATAAAAGCATTGAGTGATATTATTTGTACATCGTCTAATGCTGAAGCTATTTTAAATAGTTTGCCAAAAGACCAAAAGATAATTTTTGCTCCTGATAAAAATCTTGGTGGATATCTAAATAAAAAAACGGGTAGAAATATGTTGTTGTGGAATGGAGCTTGTATGGTACACGAAATATTTAGTTTAGAAAAGATTACCAAGCTAAAAATTAGGCACCCTAAAGCTCAATTAATTTCTCATCCAGAGTGTGAAGAAGCTGTCTTAAATATTTCTGATTATGTTGGCAGCACAACGCAATTGTTGAAATATGCACAAACCAGCGATGTTAATGAATTTATTGTTGCAACAGAAACTGGCATATTGCATCAAATGCAAATTAGTACACCTAATAAAACATTTATTCCTGCACCACCAAATAACAGCTGTGCCTGCAACGATTGTCCACACATGAAGCTAAATACACTTGAAAAATTGTATATCTGTATGCAATATGAATTGCCAGAAATAACAATGAACGAAACTTTAAGAATTGCTGCTAAAAAACCAATTGATAGAATGCTAGAGATAAGCAAAGCAGCAGGTTTAGTAGGTTGATATTTTTAACATTAAAAATAACTTAAAAACTATATTTGTGTTTTTGAATTTGATTTTATGGAACAAAACGCACAAGAAAGTTTATTTAAATCATTAAGAAGTCTATTTAGAATATTAAAGTTAGATAAAAAAGATATTTCAAGTATTTACTTTTTCGCCATTTTGGGTGGATTAATTGCTCTAACACTGCCATTAGGAATTCAAACCATTATCAATTTTGTTACAGCAGGTACATTATCAACATCTATAATTGTTCTTATCATTATTGTTGTTATAGGTGTGTTTATAAATGGATTGGTGCAAGTGCGGCAAATGCAGATTACTGAAAAAGTAAAACAGAAAATATTTACACGTTACTCATTAGAATTTGCCAATAAACTTCCACATCTTAATATAGAAAAATTAGATAAATACTATTTACCAGAACTTGTAAATAGATATTTTGATGCTCCTTCATTAACAAAAAGTTTAGAAAAAATTTTGCTAGATGTTCCTGCTGCAATTATTCAAATCATTTTTGGTTTAATATTATTATCATTTTATCATCCCATATTTATTGGCTTTGGTTTATTTCTCATAATTATTCTTGTTATCATTATTAAATACACATCTCCACAAGGTTTGGCTACAAGTTTAAAAGCTAGTGATTATAAATATGCTATTGCAAGTTGGTTAGAGGAAATGGCTAGAGTAATTAAATCTTTTAAGTACAGTAAAGACACCAACCTACATTTAAAAAAAGCTGATAAATTAGTAAGTGGATATTTAGATGCAAGAACTTCTCATTTTAAAATATTGCTTGCACAATATTGGAGTTTAATCACTTTTAAAATTATTATAACTGCTGCAATGCTTATAGTTGGTAGTTATTTGGTAATAGATAATCAAATAAATGTGGGTCAATTTATTGCTGCAGATATTGTAATCATTGCTATTATGAGTAGTGTTGAAAAATTGATTAGCAGCTTAGATAAAGTATATGATACACTTACATCTATTCAAAAATTAAGTAAAGTAATTGATAGCGAAATTGAAATATCAGGCACAAGAGAATTACCTGAAATAAATACAGGACTAGCTATTGAATTTATTGATATAAATTTTGGATACGGAGAAAAAGAAGTGTTAAAAAATCTTTCTTTTAAAATACAACCAGGACAAATGATTTGCTTAAGTGGAGTTTCTGGTTCTGGAAAATCCTCTGTATTAAGACTATTAACAGGAGCATTTACAAATTTTAGTGGAACCATTTTGTTAGATAATGCACCAATAGGAAATTATAGTTTAAAAAGTTTACGCGCTCAAACTGGAATTCTGTTAAGCCAGCAAGATATTTTTAATGGAACATTGCTCGAAAATTTAACAATGGGAAATGCTGACATTTCTTTAGATGAAGTTAATAAACTAAGTGACAAACTAAATTTAAAAGATTTTATAAAAACCTATAAAGATGGTTATGATGCTATATTAGACACGCAGGGTAAAAAAATAAATGCCAACATTCGTCAAGAAATATTATTGGTAAGAGCCTTAGTAGGGAAACATAGATTACTGTTATTAGAAAATCCATTTAATAATTTAGAACCTAAAGAAGTGGTGGCTTTGATGGATTATTTGCAAAACGACAATACAGCAACAATCATCATTACATCTGATGACAACAATGTGAAAAGTAAGTGCGATATGATCATTAACCTTAAATAATTCTATGGAAATTTTACAGCATAATATTGATGAGTTGTATCAGCAAAATGCTTTGCAATCTTATAAAAAAATATACAGGATAAATAGACAAAGCAGTGTTAAACGCTGGTTGATAAGTATTCTTTGTGTTTCTGCCGTAGTAATGTTTTTACCCTGGACACAAAACATTAAAACAAACGGCACCATCACCACACTAAAGCAAGAAGATAGACCACAAGAAGTGAACACAGTATTAAGTGGCAGTATTGTAAAGTGGTATATTAAGGAAGGAGATTTTGTGAAAAAGGGAGATACTATTTTACAACTTGGCGAAGTAAAGGTTGATTATTTTGACCCAAAATTATTAGAAAGAACCAAGCAACAATTAGCATCTAAAGAACAAAGTGCAGCAGGTTATGAAAGCAAGGCACAAACAGCCAACACACAAATTCAAGCACAGCAAGAAGCACAGGTTTTAAAACTAGCAATGCTTGATAATAAAATTAAACAACAGCAATTAAAAATTATTAGTGATAGCAACGATGTGATTGCCATTGCAAATGAATTAAGCATTTATAAACGCCAACAAGATGCAGGGAAAATAATGCTTGATAGTGGTGCCATTTCATTAGTTGATTTTGAAAAAAGAAAAGCCAATTATCAAAATGGTTTTGCCAAAAAAATAAGTGCCGAAAATAAGTTGGCACAAAGCAAACAAGAACTCACCAATTATAGAATAGAAAAAAATAGTGTGGTGCAAGAATATATTGATAAAGTTTCTAAAACCGAAGGCGATAAGTTTGGTTCTTTATCAAGCCTAGCAACTACACAAGCAGACATTGCAAAACTGCAAAATATTTATGCCAACTACGACATCAGAAATAAACTCTATTACATTATTGCACCACAAGATGGACAAATTATAAAAGCAAAAAAAGCGGGTATTGGCGAGTTTGTAAAAGAAGGAGAAATGATGGTGCAAATTGTGCCAACTAATACCAACTATGCTGTTGAAATGTTTCTAGAGCCAATGGATTTACCATTAATTCATATTGGTGAAAAAGTAAGATTTGTATTTGATGGTTTTCCTGCAATTGTTTTTAGTGGATGGCCCAAAAATAGCTACGGAACTTTTAGTGGAAAAATCACAGCTATTGAAACTAATATTAGTGGCAATGGAAAGTTTAGAGTTTTGGTTGATGAAGACACTTCAGCACAAAATAAACCTTGGCCCAAAAACTTAAAAATAGGAGGAGGAGCCAAAGGCATTGCTTTATTAAAAGATGTAAAAGTTGGTTATGAACTATGGCGTAATATTAATGGCTTTCCGCCAGAATATTACCAACCAAAAATGAAAGAAGAAAGTAAAAACAAAGACGATAAAAAGTAAATGAAATTCATTAATACACTATTATTTTGTTTAGTAGTATCGAATGTTATAGCACAACAAAAAGTGTTATCGCTTGATGACTTTATTCAACAAGTAAAGCAATATCATCCTATTGTTAAACAAGCCAATTTATTGGTAGAAAAAGCCAAAGCAGAGATACTAATTGCCAAAGGAGAATTTGACCCAACCATTTATTTTGATGCCAGTAGAAAAACACTTGACGAAAAAAATTATTACTATTACACCAATCCAGAACTAAAAATTCCATTGCCCATTGGTAATATAAAAACAGGTATTGAAGATAATGGTGGAGATAGAATGAGCAGTGAATTAACACCTGGAAAAAGTAGCTATTTTGGTTTTGAAATACCACTAGCAAAAGGATTAATTATTGATAAAAGAAGAGCTGCTTTGCAACAAGCCAAAATTTTTAAAAATCAATCGGAGCAAGAAAAATTAATGTTGTTGAACAACGTATTGTACGATGCTTATTCTACTTACATTCAATGGTTGGCGAGTTATCAATTATCCAACCTTTATTCAAATTTTATTACCATAGGAAAAAATAGATTCAGGCTTATAAAAATAGCTACACAAAATGGAGATAGAAGTGCAATGGATACACTAGAAGCATTTACTCAATTACAGAATATTGAAATGCAACAGCTAGATGCCAACCTGAAATTAATGAATGCCAAATTGGAGTTGTCTAATTTTTTATGGAACGAAAAAGATAGCATCGTTGAACTAGCACAAAATATTATTCCAGAAGATAACCCAGCAAAATTTGATGCCAATAATTTGAATGTTGAAACTATTGTAAACAGTGGATTACAGCAAAATCCAACCATTCAATATTATAACTTAAAAATAGATGCTTTAAAAGTAGAACAACGTTTAAAAAAGCAAAATCAGCTGCCAACACTAAATGCTAAAGCTAATATTTTAAACAAAGATTATGCAGTGTTCAATGGCTTTAATACTGCATTTATTCAAAACAATTATAAGTGGGGCATCGATTTTAAATTTCCAATTTTTTTAAGAGAAGGAAGAGGAGAAACTAAAAAAGCTGCTATAAAAATTAAGGAAGCCAACTACGAATTAAACTATAAAAAGCAAGTAACACAAACCAAAATTTTAGCCTACTACAACGAATACTTGCAACTGCAAAAACAATTCAAATTAGCACAAACATCTTTAAACAATTACAACAGTTTATATAAAAATGAACAACTAAAATTTAGTAATGGGGAAAGCACATTATTTTTAATAAATAGCAGAGAAAACAAAGTAATTGAAACACAACAAAAACTAACAGAAATTAAAGTAAAAATGTACAAAGCCAAATATGCTATTGATTGGGCTAGTGGTTTGATAAATTAATTTTTTTACATCAATGCAACCTTTTACTTCCCTTTTGCATTTATAATATTAAGCAACGGTTTTATGGAGTTAAAACTAATTATTAATGAGTGTAAACAACAACGCCTAACAGCACAAAAATGCTTGTTTGATTTGTTTGCTACACAAATGTTTTTGCTGTGTAAACGATATTTAAAAAATTCTGAAGTTGCTGAAGAAGTGTTAATAAATGGATTTGTGCAAGTATATAAATCGCTACAAAAATTTAATTATGTTGATGATGCTAGCACAACAAGTTGGATAAAGAAAATAATGGTAAATGAATGTTTACAAGAACTTAGAAAAAAACAAAGTTTTCTAACAGTAGCAATAGATATAGTAGAGGATAAAACTATTGATAACACTGTATTTGAGAAACTATCACTAGAAGAAATTTATCAATTGATAACACAACTTCCAACAGGGTATAGAACAGTTTTTAATTTATTTGAAATAGAAGGTTACTCACACAAAGAAATTGCAAGTAATTTAAAAATTACTGAAGGCACAAGCAAAAGCCAATTAAGTAGAGCCAAACAAATGTTGCAAGATTTAATCATCAAAAAAAATCAAGTATATGCAACAAAATAAAACTAAAATATTTACTGATATTGGTGCATTAAACACACTTCAAAATGGAGATGATTTTGATGCTAATAAAGTGTGGAATAAACTAGAACATAAACTCACAAAAAAGAAATCTAAAAAAATATATTGGATTTGGTTGGCTGCTTCAATGCTAATATTAATAAGCATTCCAGCATTTTTTAAAACAAATACATCGAATAAAAATATAATAGCAACAAAGGTTGCTTTACCACAAAAAATAGCAGTTGATAATACAAGTAAACAAATAGTAGTATCTAAAAAAAGTGTAAAAAAAGAGGTTGAAAAACGTATAGAAAAACAACAGGCTTTAGCACTAGATACATTGCAAAATATTGTAGAAAATATTCAACCAATAGCACTTGATACATCAATTAAAATTTTGAAAGTAGAAAACAAAACAGTTGTTACAAGTACTACAATAAAGCCAATAAGAAAGAAACTTAAAGTAGTTTATGCTGGTGATTTATACGAAGAAAATAATCAGCAAACTGCAAAACAAGAACTAGCAAAAGAACAACCAAGAAAGTCTTTCTTTAAATTATTTGAAAGCCAAAATAAAGAACCAGAAGAAACTACAACAACAGAAAATCAACCACAACCCAATAAAACATTTTTAGGTTTTAAAACAAAACCAACTGCCACTATTTCTATCAACGAAAATCAATAAAACAATGAAAAAATTATGTATGTTATTGTTGCTTGTAATAGCAACACAGCAGCTTATTGCACAAACAACTAGCGAGTGGATATTTGCAGAAGACAATCACAATAAACCAACAGTGGAATTCGAGTACAACCCTATTCAAAAAAACATAGGTGTAAACTTTGAATTTTATAGTCTTAAGCAATTAAAATATTTGCCAAATATTGATTCTATTATGGAGCTAGTAAAAAATGATTTGCAGTATTTATCAGACTCTTTAAAAGAAGATGCTATAACAAGAAAGTTAGAGTATGCACTTTACAATAAACCCAATAGAATTAGAATTATTAATCACACAGAACAACCAACAGCTTATATTGTTCAAAACAAAGAATTAAAACAATTAAAAATTGATGCAGATACTTTAATGATAAAACTATCCGTGTTTAATGAAGATAGTATCGGCTTCACAAACTATAACAAAGTGAAAACAAAGATTGCCTATCTAAAACCTGTTTACATTAAATTTTATTTGAGAAATTTAAAAGATATCCTTGATTTAAAAAGTGGATTAGTTAGCGTTTGTTTAAATGATATTAAAGCAAAAAATGAAACGATATTGTCAACGAAACGTTCGAAAGATATTAGCTATTACGGAAATGATATTTTTAAAAATGAAGCTTTTGAAAAAGATGTATACAGGTCTTGGAGCATTAAAAAGAAGGCATCAAAAGAACTTGTACCCACAATAGGTTTTGGTATGCAAAATGCAAATGGAGCTTGGCTAGCATCGTTTAATTTTGGAGCAAGATTAACATCAACATCTGAGTATACAGGTACCACTTACTGGAATTTAACCTTAGATAATTATTATAATTTTTATACAGATGCCAATAATAATTTTATTAAGGATAGATATAGTTTTATTAATCTTCTGATGTTTCAAAAAGAGGAAAAACAAGACCAAAAAGGTTTTCAAACACAAGGTAGTTTTGGATTGGGTTATTTAATAAATCGTACAGGTAATTTGTTTGATAAAGGAACATTCAAAATGTCGTTCCCCTCTTTAACAAATGGATGGCTATCTATTACTCCAGAAATTTTTTATAGAGATTTTTTCAAAAACACAACGCTTAGTATTAAGTTATCAATTAACTATGAGTAAAAATTATTAATTGTTTTATAAAAACACTATTATTTATTTTAAATAATATAATAAATTTTATTATGCATTAATATATAATTACAAATTAATATACACATTTTATAATACACAATATATTTATTTTAAACAAATATAAATAAATAAAATAATATTTATATTTGTTTAAAATAAGTTAGTATATTATTTATGAAACGCAATAAAAATTTTGTTGATAATAGCACAAATACAACTAAACAAATAGCATCAAAAAAGAAACTACAAACAAATATTCCTAGAAAAGATGCAGACTTAGCCACCCTTGCAAAAGCTGTTGACGATAAATGGGCTACCACCCCAGCAATCACTTTATTGTGGATAGATGAACCAAAGTTTAAAATATTAGTGCATAGTTTCAACACCAATTTAACCAATAGATTGTTGGTAGGCAGCAATCGTCCATCGCTAACCCAAAGCCTAGCACAAATCAATAAAAGCATTGACGAAGCTACAGATTGTGTAAAGGTTTATATACTAAAAAAGTTTAAAAAAGCCAGTGCAAAAGCACAATACGAACGCTATGGCATAGTAAAAGAAGGCACTAATTATAGGTTGCCTTTTGATAATGATAAAAGAAAATTAGCTCTGCCACTAATGCTTGCTGCTATTAATGAAGATGGCTTTATCAACGAAGAATATGGAACAAATTTTTGGCAAAACATTAAAACCACATTTGCAAATGCCTTAAACAATAGCAGTGATATTGCAAAAAATGTAAGTAATAAAGTAGCAGCAAAAGAAGCTGATAAGCAAAAAATAAAACAAGTATTGGTATCAATAATATTATTGATAAAAGCCAATTATCCAACAACCCACCATAATGTTTTAAGAGAATGGGGGTTTATAAAAGAAAATTATTAGGAATGTTTTTTACTTATATGTTTGTCATACTATTTAACAATTAAACTAACGTATGCCAACACAAGAACAATTCCTCTCAACAGTAAACACAGGCTATACATTTAAAGGCGATAAAGTAAAAATTGGAGTAGCAATGCTTGATGGTCAAGTAGTGCCTGGAGCAGATGTTTATTTACCATTAAAAACAATGAATAGGCATGGGTTAATTGCTGGTGCAACAGGCACTGGCAAAACCAAAACCTTGCAAATGATTAGTGAGTGTTTAAGTGATAATAGTGTGCCTGTTGTGTTGATGGATATTAAAGGAGACCTTAGTGGCATAGCAGCTTCTGGCATTTTGAACGATAAAATTACAGACCGTTGCAATCATTTAAACATTACATATTCACCATCAGCTTTTCCTACAGAATTGTATAGTTTAAGTGACCAAAAAGGAGTAAGATTGAGAGCCACTGTTACAGAATTTGGTCCTATTTTACTAAGCAAAATTTTAAACTTAAATGATACACAAGAAGGCTTGGTTGCAATGATTTTTAAATATTGCGATGATAATAAAATGCCTTTGGTTGACCTAAAAGATTTTATAAAAGTATTGCAATACATAGCCAATGAAGGCAAGGATGAATTGCAAAAACAATATGGAAATATTTCTTCAACAAGCACAGGAACCATACTTAGAAAAATTATAGAACTGCAACAACAAGGTGCAGATATTTTTTTTGGAGAAAGAAGTTTTGAAGTAGATGATTTAATGAGAATAAGTGATGATGGACGTGGAATGATAAATATTTTAAGGGTGATGGATATGCAAAATCGTCCAAAATTGTTTAGCACATTTATGTTGCAATTGTTGGCAGAATTATATGCAACTTGCCCCGAAGAAGGCGACCTTGATAAACCCAAATTAGTGTTGATAATTGATGAAGCACATTTGGTGTTTCAAGAAGCTACAACTGCATTGCTACAACAAATAGAAACTGTTATCAAACTAATACGCAGCAAGGGAATTGGCATTTTCTTCTGCACTCAAAATCCACAAGATATTCCTGCAAGTATATTGGCACAATTGGGTTTAAAAGTGCAACACGCTTTACGTGCATTTACTGCTGCCGATAGAAAAACTATTAAAACAGCAGCAGAGAATTTTCCTGAAACCGAATACTATAAAACCGATGAATTGCTAACGCAAATGGGCATTGGCGAAGGCTTTGTAACCTTGTTAAACGAAAAAGGAATTCCAACGCCATTAGTGCATACAATGCTTTGCCCACCACGCAGTAGAATGGATGTATTGAACGATAATGAAATTGATACATTAATTTCAAAAAGCAAACTTGTTAAAAAATATAGTGAGGTTATAGATAGTGAAAGTGCTTATGAAATTCTTAGTAAAAAATTAGAAGCAGCAACACAACAGCAAGAAGAAGAAAAGCAAGAAAAAGAAGATAAAAAATCAACAGGAAAGGAAGAAAGTTTTTTTGATAATCCAATTGTAAAAACTGTGGGTCGTACAGCTGCAAATATGATTACAAGAAGTTTATTAGGAGCATTGGGTTTAACAGGACGAGGAAAGAAAAGTTTGTTTTAAATAAAAAAGAACCTATAAATTCGTTAACAAATAACTACTTATGGAAATTTCTTCTCAAGAAAATTTATTGACAGAATTTGAAAGCAATTTAGTATTGGCAAGTTCAGGCCAACGATTTTTAAATTATATTATTGATGTAATATTATTCTATGGTTTTATGTTTTGCTTGGGTATGTTAATGGCACTTACAGCACCAGGTAGCTTATCTATTTTCGATGGATTTAAGGGAAACATAGTTAGCTTGTTATTTTATGCAATTTTTATGGGAGCAATAGAAACCATAACAAAAGGTCGTTCTTTAGGAAAGCTAATTACAAAAACAAAAGCAGTAAATGAAGATGGAACAGATATTTCAGCATCCACAGCTTTTGCAAGAGGCTTATCAAGAGCTGTACCTTTCAATCAAATTAGTGCATTGGGTAATCCACCACATCCTTGGCACGACAAATGGAATAAGACTTATGTTATTGATATTAAAGATTCATTTATTGTAGAAAAACAATAAACTATTTTTATTGGTTTAAAAAAATTATATGAAAAAGAATATGGGCTCTGCCGACAAAATAATTCGTGTAATTATTGCTATTATTTTTTCTGTGTTGTTTTTCACACAAACTGTTACTGGTACACTTGGTATGGTGTTATTAATAGTTGGAGGAATTTTTCTGCTAACCAGTGTTATTAGTTTTTGTCCACTCTATTTACCATTAGGTATTAACACTTGCAAAACAAAAGAAAAAAATGTTAAATAGAATTATGAATTTTTTTGGGATGGGAACGTCAACTAACTTTTCTGAATTGATGAAAAATGGAGCTGTTATTATTGATGTTAGAAGCAAAAGAGAATTTGATGGAGGACATATTGATGGTTCTATAAATATACCTGTAGATGAATTAACCAACAATCTTAATAAGCTAAAAGATAAAGGCAAAACCATCATAGCTTGTTGTGCATCTGGTATGAGAAGTGCATCTGCTACATCTATTTTAAAAGCTAATGGTTACACACAAGTTTATAATGGTGGAGGATGGAGTAGCTTGAAAAATAAGTTATAACAAACCTTTGTTGTTTTTTAATTTAAAAGAGGATCTATATTTTTTTGAATATGGGATACTCTTGTTGTTTTCATCACTCCTTTTAGATTCTACCCTCAAATGTTAATTATCATATCAACCTTTTATTTCTTCAATTACATTTGCACCAGTCAAAAAATCATCAATCATTAAATTAAAAATAGTTTATGGAATTTCGTATTGAAAAAGACACAATGGGCGAAGTAAAAGTGCCTCTAAATGTATATTGGGGAGCTCAAACGCAACGTAGTATTGACAATTTTAAAATTGCCCAAGATATTAATAAAATGCCCAAAGAAATTATTGCTGCATTTGCCTATTTAAAACACGCAGCAGCTTTAGCAAATAACGAATTGGGTGTGTTGCCAAACGAAAAGAAAGATGCTATTGGTGTTGTATGTAACGAAATTTTAGAAGGTAAATTAAACGACCAATTTCCTTTGGTGGTGTGGCAAACTGGTAGTGGCACACAAAGCAATATGAACGTGAATGAAGTGGTGGCTTATCGTGCACACGTTATTAGTGGTGGTGCTTTGGGCGATAAAGAAAAATTTTTGCATCCTAACGATGATGTAAATAAATCGCAATCCAGCAACGATACTTTTCCTACTGCAATGCACATTGCTGCTTACAAAATTTTAATCGAAAATACCATTCCAGCAATTGAAAAATTGCGTGATACTTTGGCTGCAAAAAGCAAAGCATTTATGCACGTTGTAAAGATTGGCAGAACCCATTTTATGGATGCAACACCATTAACGGTTGGTCAAGAATTTAGTGGTTATGTTTCTCAATTAAACCACGGCTTAAAAGCTATTAAAAACACATTGGCTCACCTTAGCGAATTGGCTTTGGGTGGCACTGCTGTTGGCACAGGAATCAATACACCAAAGGGTTACGACGTTTGTGTTGCAAAACATATTGCTGCATTAACTGGCTTGCCTTTTATTACTGCCGAAAATAAATTTGAAGCATTGGCTGCACACGATGCTATTGTAGAAGCCCACGGTGCATTAAAAACTGTTGCAGTTAGTTTAATGAAAATTGCCAACGATTTTCGTATGCTTTCTAGTGGTCCAAGAAGTGGTATTGGAGAATTATTTATTCCAGATAATGAACCTGGGAGTTCTATTATGCCTGGCAAAGTAAATCCTACACAATGTGAGGCTTTAACAATGATAGCAGCACAGGTCTTAGGTAACGATGTTGCTATTAATATTGGTGGCAGTATGGGTCATTTTGAATTGAATGTTTTTAAACCAATGATGATTTATAACTTCTTGCACAGTGCAAGATTAATTGGCGATGGCTGTGTAAGTTTCAACGATAAATGTGCTGTTGGCGTTGCACCTTTGGAAGCAAATATTAAAAAACACGTTGATAATAGCTTGATGTTAGTTACGGCACTAAACACAAAAATTGGTTATTATAAAGCTGCTGAAATTGCACAAACTGCACACAAAAATGGTAGTACTTTAAAAGAAACTGCCATTGCCTTGGGCTATGTAACTGCCGAAGAATTTGATGCTTGGGTAATACCTGTTGAAATGTGTGGAGAGATCAAGTAGTTGTTAGTGATTAGTTATTAATTAAAAAAGGGTTCAGCAAAAATTGCTGAACCCTTTTTTAATTTTATACTTATGTTTTTGTTTATGCTAAACTCCAACTCATTTCTCCATCTTTTTCATCTTTTAAGTTAATACCAGCTATACTTAATTCATTTCTTATTTTATCGCTGGTTACAAAATCTTTTTTTGCTTTTGCATCCT
Source organism: Chitinophagaceae bacterium (assembly GCA_025363355.1). Taxonomy (GTDB): domain Bacteria; phylum Bacteroidota; class Bacteroidia; order Chitinophagales; family Chitinophagaceae; genus CAIVPM01. The sequence continues at coordinate 27,643 of JANYEB010000220.1, forward strand.
TACGTAGGCTTATTAAAACTTGCACAGCTTCGTCTAGTTTATTATTACTTACAGCAGCATTCTCATTTCTTAAACCGAATACATCAAACAAATAATTTTGTAAAGTGTTTTTCAATAAGTCAAGTCCAATACTACTAATTTCTTCAGGCTTTATTTGACCGCCTTTTAAAGAGTTTACAATTGTTGCCAACTCAAACAAATTGCCAATTGTTTTAGCCGTGTTAAAATCATCGTCCATACATTTCTTACAAGCATCTACAATTAATCTTATTTTTCTGTCTAAATCAGTTTCTTTATTATCCTCTGTGTTATATCTATGTCCCAATTTAAAACCACTTAATTCGCCTATTAGTTCATCTAATGTTGGCTTTCTATCAGTCGGGTTTAATTGAAAATTCTTAATTAAATCAACCGCTTCCATCAAGCGTTTCAGCCCTTTTTCAGCATCTTGTAAGCCTTTAACGTTTATATCTAATTCTGAGGAATAGTGTGATTGTAAAAACAAAAACTTCAACACACTTGGTGCATAACCTTTATCAAGCAAAGGATGATTGCCACTTACAAATTCCATTGGCAATATAGAGTTACCAAGGCTTTTGCTCATTTTTTGACCATTGAAATTTAGCATATTGGTGTGCAGCCAATATTTTGCTCCACCTTGTTTGCAGCTGCCTGTGTTTTGTGCAATTTCACATTCGTGATGAGGGAATTTTAAGTCCATTCCACCACCATGTATATCAAAAGTTTCGCCCAAATATTTTGTACTCATTGCACTGCACTCTAAATGCCAACCAGGAAAACCCTTACCCCAAGGGCTATTCCATTGCATAATATGCTCTGGCGATGCTTTTTTCCATAAAGCAAAATCAATTGAGTTTCTTTTTTCTTCCTGTCCATCTAAATCTCTATAACCAGCCATTAATTCATCAATATTTCTTCCACTTAAAACGCCATAATTATGTTGGTCATTATACTTTTTTACATCAAAATAAACCGAGCCATCTACTTCGTAAGCAAAGCCATTTTTTAAAAGTGTTTCAATCATTTCAATTTGCTCAACAATATGTCCTGTGGCTGTAGGTTCAATGGTTGGAGGAATAGTATTGAAAGCATCCATAATTCTATGAAAACTTACTGTGTATTTCTGCACAATTTCCATTGGTTCTAAGCTTTCTAATTTAGCCTGACTTTCCATTCTGTTCACACCTTCACCACGCTCATTTGTTAAATGTCCAGCATCAGTAATGTTTCTTACATATCTTACTTTATAACCTAAAAAAATAAGATATCTATAAATCATGTCAAATGAACAAAAAGTTCGCAAGTTGCCCACGTGTGGTTCACTATATACAGTTGGGCCACACACATACAAACCAACGTGGTTGGGGATTATAGACTTAAATTCTTCTTTTTGTCGAGATAGTGTATTGTATATTTTTAAACTCATTGTGTTTGTTCTGATTGCTGTGTTGTATTAATGCAGCGAAAATAAGAATGTAACCTCTTTAGTTCTTTGTTTTTTCTGTTTGATATTTCTTTAGCATTAAATCTACTACAAGCATTTTGTGGTCGCTCATTTTCTCGTCTACTAAATTAAACTGTTTAACTTCAAAATTATTATCAGGCATTACATAATCAATTCGTAAAACTGGCGATAAGGAGTTGAAGGTTTTACCCAAACCAAAACCCTTAGCTAAAAAAGCATCTTGCCTTTCGCCTCTTATTTTCCAGTAAGTATTGTTATTTGAAACCTCATTCAAATCACCACAAAAAATACTAGGATAGTTGGTTTTATTAATATATTCTTTTACTACATCTGCTTGTTGACTATGTATTTCTAAGGTGTTCTTCATTTTAGAAAAAATACCACTTAAATTATTTTTGGATATAGGCTCATCTTTAACAACATTATCAATCTCTTTAAATTCATCTCTAGAAAATTTATAAGAATCTAAGTGAGTAGTAAAAAAAGATAAGGTATCGTTTTCAACTACGATATCTGTAGTAATGATATTTTCTCCATTTTCAAATCTTGTGCTATCGTTTTTTATAATTGAATATTTTGAAAAAATAGCACTACCACTTCTATGTCTATGAGGTCCAATAATCCATCCAGGAAAATAATAGTATTGATATTTTTTTTTGATTAATTCTAAAGACTTGCAACCGTGCTGACACTCTTCGAACTCTTGCAAGCAAATAACATCGGCATTTTGCTTGATTAATGAATTGATAATTTCTTCTACAGAATGTCTTTTAGAATTATTAGTTTGAGGTCTACCACTCATATTACCTATGTTCCAACTAACAATTCTTAGATTGTAGTTTGACTTAACTTTTTTAAAAGAATCGTTTGTATTGAATGCAAACATTACACTAATTTGCTTATAACCCAAGCAAAGAACAATCAATAGAAAAATAGCATATTTCTTTTTTATAAAAAACCAAAAAAGAACACCAAAAATTAGTGTAACAAAAAGGTATGGCATTGATATACCAACAAAGCCTAACAAGGCAAAAGCACTAGCAGATATCCAAGGCAATAAACAGCCAACTAAAAAAAGAAAAGCAATAAGTAGGGTTATGCCAACCAATAAATACTTGGTGTACTTTCTTAACCAACTTTTTTTCATTTGGTAAAAATAGGTAATCAGATTTTATATATACTTATGCTTTAGAATTACTCAACCTAATCTAAATTCTTGGTGCATTTCAGGAACAATTACATCTTTAAATCCTTTTTTTATAAGGCTATTTCTAAAATCAAATTGCACATCTTCTTCGCCATGAACAACAAAAACTGTTTTAACTAAAGCTGGATTTTGACAACTTAAATATTGACATAAATCATCATAATCGCCGTGGGCACTCATACTTCGCATACTACCAACCTCTGCAACAACATCATAAAATTCACCAAAAATTCTTATTTCTTTTTGTCCATTCATTAACCTGCCACCAAGACTATTTGGTTCACAATATCCAACTAAAAGAATGGTATTTTTTTCGTTGCCAATATTATTGGCAATATGATGTTTTATTCTTCCTGCATCTGCCATTCCACTTGCAGAAATTATAATGCAAGGTTGGTGCAAATCATTTAAAGCTTTGCTTTCATCAGTACTTTCAATGAAATGCAATCCAGGAAAATCAAATGGATCATCATCGTGTTCTAATATCTTTTGCACTCGATTATTAAACAGTTTTGGGTAATGCTTTACTATTTGAGTTGCTTTACTACTTAAAGGACTATCAACATAAACAGGCACTCTGGGCAAACGTTTTTCTAAACTTAATTGATTTAAGGAATACAATAATTCTTGTGTTCGTCCAACACTAAATGCAGGAATAATCAATTTGCCTTTTTTCTCTACCACAGTTTTGTTAATCCATTGCAATAAAACCTCTGTTGAATTAATAACATCATCGTGCAAACTATTGCCATAAGTGCTTTCAATAATAATATAATCTGCTTGAGGAAATGTTTCAGGCGATTTTAAAATAAGGTCTTTATACCTACCAACATCGCCACTAAAAGTTAGTGCTGTTGTTTGTCCATCTTCTTTAATTTTTAAATGAATAGATGCACTACCAATGATATGTCCTGCATCTGTAAACATTGCTTCAACATCATCAATTACTTTAAACCAAACATTATATTCAATTGTTTGAAACTGTTGTACAGCAAGGGTTTCATCATCAATATCATATAAAGGCTCAATAGGTTTTTGCCCAAGCGAAGCTCTTTTTTTATTGATATATTTTGTATCATCTCTTTGTATCACAGCACTATCTTCCATTAAAACAGCTGCTAAATCTTTAGTTGCTGGAGTGCTAAAAATAGTTCCTGTAAAACCCTCTTTCACCAACTTTGGAATTAATCCAGAATGATCAATATGGGCGTGAGATAAAATCATTGCAGTTACTTCTGTTGCATCAAAACCCAAGCTGGCATTATAGTTTGACGTTTCTTTTCCCAAGCCTTGAAACATACCACAGTCAAGCAAAATTTGGTTGCCATTTTTTAGTTTCAATAAATGTTTTGAGCCTGTTACAGTTCTTGCTGCACCGTGAAATGATAGTTTCATAATACCCCAAACCCCTAAAGGGGCTATTTAAAATTTAATAATAATTTTTCTGCAAGCAATATTACTGTTTTTAAGCCCCTTTAGGGGTTTGAGGTTTAAAACTCCAAGTGAATATGAACCTTGCCACATCTTCTCCTTCATTATTCTTTCCTACAGAAACACATTGAATTGTAGTACCAATATTTTGTTGAATACTTTGTTCAATTGCAGAAATAATTTTATCGCCATCGTTGCAAGTAAAGTGAATTGTACCAACAGCTTTTTTATAAAATTCAGCTTCTAACTTCACCACCAACATACTCACTTTTGGATTGCGTTTATATGTTTGTCCAAAAGCTAAAATGCCAGTACTTAATTCAGCAGCCATACTAAGTACAGCAAAATATATTGACTTAAAAGGGTTTTGATTTATCCATTTAAACTTAACACTCACAACTGCATTCTGTGGAGATAGCTCAATAATTTTTAATCCACTAACAAAAGCCATTGGCAGTTTGCTTAACATAAACAAACGATACTTAATAGGGTTTGTAATTTGTTTTTTAAAAAGATGAAATTGTGAATTCATAATATAAGATGCAATGTAGGGAAATAATAACAATCTTATATCTTCGTTCTATGCAAATTCAATCAAAATTGCCCGATGTTGGCACAACAATTTTTACTGTGATGAGTTCTTTGGCTGTGCAACATAATGCAATAAATTTAGGTCAAGGTTTTCCTGATTTTATGATGAGTGAAGAGCTTGTAAGTCTTGTAAACACTGCAATGCAGCAGGGACATAATCAATATGTTCATATGAATGGTTTGCCTTTGTTGAGAGAAAGACTTGCAGAAAAATGTTTGAAGCTTTACAATAATAATATCAATCCAAATGATGAGATAACCATTACCCCTGGTGGCACTTATGCAATTTATACAGCACTTACTGCTGTGTTAAATAAAGGCGATGAAGTGATTGTTTTTGAACCAGCGTATGACAGTTATATTCCTAATATAATAATCAATGGAGGCGTACCTGTTTTGATTTCTTTGGAATATCCATCTTACAGAATTCCTTGGGATGAAGTGAAAGCAAAAATTACTAGTAGAACCAAAATGATAATGATTAATAGTCCTCACAACCCAACAGGAATGGTGCTTTGCGAGGATGATATTATTCAGTTAAAAGAAATTGTTGCCCAACACGATATTTTTATTTTGAGTGATGAAGTATATGAGCATTTAATTTTTGATAATAAACTCCATTTAAGTATGCTTCATTATCCTGAACTATTTGAACGAAGTTTTATATGTTTTTCGTTTGGCAAAACTCATCACTGTACAGGCTGGAAATTAGGTTATTGTATTGCTCCAAAAGTGTTAACAAGTGAGTTTAGAAAAGTGCATCAATTTAATTGCTTTAGTTGCAATAGTCCAACACAGGTAGCACTTTCAACATATTTACAAAATGAAAATGCTTACTTAAATCTTGGAAAAGAAATTCAAGCAAAACGAGATTATTTTCGACAACTAATGTTGGCAACTCCATTCAAATTAATTCCTTCTTATGGTAGTTATTTTGAGTGTTACAGCTACGAACATTTTAGTAACGAAAGAGATTTTGATTTAGCTGTTCGTTTAACAAAAGACTATGGCATAGCCACCATTCCAATTTCATCTTTCTACAACAATAAAACCGACAATAAAGTGCTACGTTTTTGTTTTGTTAAAAACGAAGAAACACTTAAAAAAGCCGTTGAAAGACTGGACAAATGGCAGGGTTATTAATGCCTTAATTCGCTATATAATTCTGTATTTATAAGTCTTTCTCCCAAAACCGTTATCATACATATTCCTGTTTCAGCTACAGCCTTACATTTGCAGCAATTGAAGAAATAATTTATGAGTGAGATTAGCAAAAATTTTGAGCATCAATCTGCCGATAATAATTGGTATGAGCATTGGGTAAACAAAGGATATTTTAGTAGTATTGTTGATAACACAAAAGAACCTTACACTATTGTAATGCCTCCCCCAAATGTTACTGGCATTTTGCATATGGGACATTGTTTAAACAATACCATTCAAGATATTTTAATTCGTCGTGCAAGAATGCAAGGTTTTAATGCTTGTTGGGTTCCTGGTACAGACCACGCTAGCATTGCAACAGAAACTAAGGTGGTGCAAATGCTTAGAGAAAAAGGCATCACTAAGTCTTCTTTAACAAGAGAAGAATTTTTAAGTTATGCTTGGGAATGGAAAGAAAAATATGGTGGTATTATTTTGCAACAATTAAGGAAATTGGGTTGCAGTTTAGATTGGAACAGAACATCATTTACAATGGATGATGATTACTATAAAGCTGTCATCAAAATATTTGTTCAGTTGTATAATGATGGTGTTATTTATCGTGGTTTAAGAATGGTGAATTGGGATCCTGCAAGTAAAACAGCATTGAGTGATGAAGAGGTTATTTTTAAAGAAATTGATTCTAAACTTTACTATGTAAAATATCAATTTGTAGAAGATAGTAGTAAGTTTATGATGGTAGCTACAACAAGGCCAGAAACTATTTTAGGCGATGTGGCAATATGTGTTAATCCAAATGACGAACGTTATAAAACTTGGATTGGTAAAGAAGTAATAGTGCCTATCATCAACAGAAAAATAAACATTATTGCTGATGAATATGTTGATGCTGAGTTTGGAACAGGTGCTTTGAAAATTACACCTGCACACGATAAAAATGATAATGAAATTGGTCGTAAGCACAACCTTAAAACCATTGATACATTGGATGCAGATGGCAGGTTTACTGCTCAACAATTGGAAGAAGAAAGTATCAATGATTTAGTAAAAACATACATTGGTATTGATAGATTTGATTTAAGAAAAAAGATTGTTGAAGATATTGCTGCATTGGGTCAAATAGAAAAAATTGAAGAGTATAAAGGGCAAGTTGGAACGAGTGAAAGAACAGGTGCTGTTATAGAATCTCGTTTGAGTATGCAGTGGTTTATGGATATGAAAAAGTTTATAGCCAATAACCCTGAAACCCTTACTGCTGTTATGAATGATGAGATTGCATTTCATCCTGCAAAAGCAAAAAATACCTACAAACATTGGATAGAAAATATTAAAGATTGGTGCATTAGTCGTCAGCTTTGGTGGGGACAACAAATACCTGCTTGGTACGATGAGAATGGAAATTATGTAGTTGCTGCAACTGAAAAAGAAGCTCTAGAAATTTATAATAAAAAAATAGACCCACAGACAACGATTAAAGGCGTATTAAAACAAGATGAAGATTGCCTAGACACTTGGTTCTCTTCTTGGATTTGGCCAATGGAAGTTTTTAAAGGAATCAGCAACCCAGATAACGAAGAAGTAAATTACTATTATCCAACAACCACGCTGGTTACAGGTCAAGATATTATTTTCTTTTGGGTTGCGAGAATGATAATGGCTGGTTATGAATTTAACAAGCAACTGCCGTTTAAAGATGTTTATTTCACAGGAATGGTGCGTGATAAACAAGGTAGAAAAATGAGTAAGCAACTAGGCAACAGCCCTGATTTGTTGGGTTTGATAGATAAGTATGGTGCAGATGCTGTTCGTTTTGGTATTATGATTTCGAGCCCTGCTGGTAATGATTTATTGTTTGATGAAGGTAGTTTAGAACAAGGTAGAAATTTCAACAATAAGTTATGGAATGCAATGAAGTTGGTGAAAATGTGGGAAGGAAGACAGGCTACAGTTGACAGTAAACAGTTGACAGAAAACTTTGCGATTGTTTGGTTTGAAAACAGATTAAATGAAGCCAAACAAGAAGTTGAAAACTTAATGAAGCAATTTCAATTAAGTGCTGCTTTAAAAGTTATATACAGTTTAATTTGGGATGATTTCTGTAGCTGGTATTTAGAGTGGATTAAACCAGGATTTGAACAACCAATTGAAACAAGTGTTTACAACAAAACAGTTGAATATTTTGATGAGTTGTTGCAATTATTGCATCCTTTTATGCCAATAGTGACCGAAGAAATTTATCATCAATTAAAAGAAAGAAAAGAAGACCTAACAATAAAACAATACTCTAAACACGAAACTCCAAACAGTCAAATATTAAAGCAAGGAAAACTATTACAACAAGTAATTACAACCTTACGTGAAGCTCGTGCAAAAAACAATCTAAAACCTAAAGAAGAAATTGTATTGCATATTCAAACACAACAACAAGATAGCTATTCATCTATACAAAACATTTTAGCAAAACAAGTAAACGCAAGTGCTATACATTTTGTGGCTGAAAGTGTTGCTAACACTACTGTTGTTGCAATTGAAAGTGATAAGTTCTACATAGAATCAGATAAAGAAATTGATACAATTGCGTTAAAAGACGAATTGATAAAAGACCTAAACTATCAAAAAGGGTTCTTAGAATCTGTAATGAAAAAGTTGGGCAACGAAAAATTTGTAGCCAATGCAAAACCAGATGTGCTTGCTTTTGAAGAAAAGAAAAAAGCTGATGCAGAAGCAAGAATTAAAACTATTGAAGAAAGCTTAGCAACTTTATAAAATGAAATTTAAACCTTTTAAAAAAGCATCCCACAATAACTAAGATGCTTTTATGAAAGATATGTAACTAGAGATTAGTTTATCAATTAATCTCTCGTCACCAATGCATCATTATCTGGTAATATTTCATAAGCTTCTTCTGGTTCAATAGAAATTTCTATTGAACTTGTTTTGGCAAATGATATGATATCAGCATTAAGCTTGTCTTTTTCTGTATAAAACAATCCATGTGGTGCACCTTCATATTCAATCAATTTACAATTGGTAATTAGTGTAGCCAATTTTCTGCTGCTAATATCAATAGAAACTGTTTTGTCTTCATCGCCATGGATGATGAGTGTTGGTACTGTAATATGTTCTACATCGTTTTTGAAATTGGTATGAATAAAAGCTTTCATACACTCTTTAGTTGCTCTTGGAGAAGCAAATGATGCTAACATACGATAATATTCTAGTAGCGAATCGCTAACAGGTTGACTCAAAAAGCCAATGTTAAAAAAATCATTGCCAAACGCATTTAAAAAATCAATCCTATCTGTTTCTATAGCTTCTAGCCTTTCACTATATTGTTCCTCAGAAACACCATCAGGGTTTTCTTCTGTTTGTTTTAGACCAGGTAATATGCTACTTATTAATATCACATTGCTCAATCTACTTACACCATACTTGCTACAATAACGTGCCACTTCACCTCCACCCATAGAGAAGCCAACTAAGGTTACATCTTGTAAATCTAATTGGTTTAAAACAGCATTCAAATCATCAGCTAAGGTATCATAATCATATCCATACCAAGGTTTTGAAGAATTGCCAAAGCCACGACGATCATAAGCTATTACCCTCAAACCAGCATTTATAAGGTCGTCTAATTGGTATTCCCACATTTCTTTACAAAGAGGCCAACCGTGTAACAATACTACAGGTTTACCCTTTCCATAATCCTCATAATTTAAATGAATGGATTCATTGTTTTCGTTGCTGAATGTTGTAATAAATTTCATTGGTTGATTATTTTAATGTTTGATTTTATAATGACGCTATTGTCTGATTATTTAATATTTTTACGTCTTTAAACTAATGCAAAACTGATAATTTTTAACTGGGTGTGTCTTACACAATGCATAAAAAAAGTTATAAAATATATACTGTTAAATGTATTCAATGATGATTAAAACAAAGTGTGATTAATTTGTAAAATGAATATCAAAAGAAGCCCTATAAAAAGCATCATCTTAATTGCAGGATGTTTCTTTTTCCATATTGCAAATGCCCAAAATTGGGAAATTGATTTACTTAAAAATATTAATTCAAGTCAATCTCACCCTGCATTTCAGCAAAATATTTCAAAGTCTGTTTATCCTTTAGCATTAGCAACGCCTATTACAATGTTTGCAGTTGGTTTAATTAATAAAGATAAAAAATTGCAACAACAAAGCTATAAAGTAGTTGGTTCATTGCTCATTAATACAGCCATTACTCAAGCAATGAAATACACTATCAATCGTAATCGTCCATATCAAGATTATCCAACAATTATTTTTCCAGACAATATAGAAAATGATGCTTCTTTTCCAAGTGGGCATACTTCAACTGCATTTGCACTTGCAACATCAATGTCTATTCAATACAAAAAATGGTATGTTGTTGTGCCTGCTTTTGCTTGGGCTAGTAGTGTTGGTTATTCAAGATTATATTTAGGCGAGCATTATCCAACAGATGTTTTTGCTGGTGCTGTAATTGGCGTTAGCAGTGCTTATTTAAGTGAATGGTTGAACAAAAAATTATTTACCCCAACCCCTAAAGGGGCGAATAAAACACCTCGTTAAATTTTTATGCTAATACGTAAAGCAACACAAAAAGATATTGAAGCAATTCAATCTATTTCTAAAATTACTTGGGCAGTTACTTATACTTTTTTGCCAAAAGGGCAAATGGAATATATGCTTGATTGGATGTATAGTAGTAAATCTCTTCAAGAGCAAATGCAAAATGGTCATCAGTTTTATGTTGCAGAAGTTGATGAAGTCATTGTTGGTTTTGCTTCTATTTCTAAAGAAAAATGTGAAACTATTTTTAAGTTAAATAAGTTATATGTTTTACCAACTACACAAAAAACAGGAGCTGGAAAAGCATTGCTACAAAGCGTTGTAGCTTATGCAAAAGAAAATAATGGCAAAGAAATTCAACTGCAAGTAAATAGGAATAACAATGCTAGAGACTTCTACTTAAAACAAGGATTTACAATTTTAGATGAGGCAGATTTTGAAATTGGTAATGGATTTTTAATGAATGATTATGTGATGAGTTTTAAGCTTTCTTAAGCTTCTTTCTCACCAAAGTATTGTAAGCTAGAAAGCTACTTATAATTGTTAAAATGCAACCCAAATACATTGCAGCTCCAGGAATATAAACAACGGCTTTGGGAGATGAAAAATAAGCAAATACATTGGTCATAATTAGTGGACCAACAATTAGAGCTAAACTCATCAAACTTGTCATTCCCCCTTGCAACTCTCCTTGTTCGTTAGTTGGAACTTCATTACTCATTATACCTTGTATGGCAGGCATTGTTAAACCACCTAATCCATAAACCACCATAAATGCATACATCATCCAGCCTTGTGTTGCAGCACCAAATAATAGAAAACCTAGGGCATAAAATGCTAATCCAATATAAACACTTTTTTCATAGCCAAGTTTTGGAATCATTATTCTTATTAATCCACCTTGTACAATTGCTACAACTACTCCTACAAACGCCAAAGACCAGCCAACTTGTGTTAATGACCAACTGAACTTATGAATACAATAATAACTCCAGGTTGTTTGCACTGCGTGAGAAGCAACATATAATAGAAAAAGAGAGATCACTAAGCCAAGTATTACAGGATACTTTTTAAAATGAATGATGGTTCCAATAGGGTTTGCTCTGCTCCAACTAAAGGCTCTTCTTTTTTCTTTTGGTAGAGATTCTGGTAAAATTATATAACCATACAGAAAATTTATCATCGATAAAAATGCTGCTGCAAAAAAAGGTAATCTAACATCATACTTACCTAAAATCCCACCTAATAAAGGTCCAATAATAAATCCTAACCCAAATGCAACACCAATCATCCCAAAATTTTGTGCTTTCTTTTCAGGGGTGCTAATATCGCCAATGTATGCACTTGCAGTTGAAAAACTTGCACCAGTAATACCTGCAATTGTTCTACCAACAAACAACCAAAATATAGTGGGAGCAAAAGCTGTAAAAAGATAATCTAATGAAAAGCCAAATAAAGCAAAAAGCAATATTGGTCTTCTTCCAAAACGATCGCTTAAATTACCAAGTATGGGTGCACAAAACAATTGCATTACTGCATAAGTTGCTTGCAACCATCCTCCATAAACAGCAGCTTGGCTAATGGTACAATGTGTTAGTTGTTGTAATAATGTTGGAATTACTGGAATGATAATACCAAAGCCTGTTATATCAATTAATAAAGTAATAAATATAAAGCTAAGAGCAGCTTGCTTTTTTATTGCCATAAACATAATTAAGGGTTGCAATGTAGTAAAAGCATCTTTAAAATATATTCTAGTCTTTAGTTTAATAATTATAAATAACAGATTGATTTAAAATCTTATTTAATTGAAATGTTTCATAACCTTACTTTTGTTAAAAATAACTGTATGTCTAATAATTTACTGAAAGGCAAAAATGGAATCATATTTGGTGCTTTAAACGACCAATCTATAGCTTGGAAAGCTGCTCAAAAATGTGTTGAGCAGGGAGCGAATATAGTTTTAACTAATGCACCCATTGCATTGCGTATGGGAGAAATTAATAAACTTTCTGAGGAATGTAATGCTCCTGTAATTGGTGCTGATGTTACCAATATGGATGATTTAAAAAATCTTTTCACCAAATCAATGGAACATTTTGGTGGTAAAATTGATTTTGTTTTACATAGTGTTGGAATGAGTATGAACATTAGAAAAGGAAATCACTACACAAAACTTAACCATGAATTAGAGTATAAAACCTTAGATATTTCTGCGTTGAGTTTACATAGGGTTTGTCAAACAGCATACGAAATGGATGCAATGAGTGAATGGGGTAGTATTGTTGGATTAACATATATAGCTGCACAAAGAGTTTTTCCTGATTATAACGAAATGGCTGATGCTAAGGCTTTACTTGAAAGCATTGCACGTAGTTTTGGATACCATTATGGGGTTAAAAATAAAGTTCGTATAAACACAATTTCTCAATCTCCAACTCGTACTACTGCTGGTAGTGGTGTAAAAGGATTTGATGGCTTTATTAATTATGCAGAAAAGATGAGTCCTTTGGGTAATGCAAGTGCCGAAGATTGTGCTAATTACTGTGTAACATTATTTAGTGATTTAACTAAAATGGTTACAATGCAAAACCTTTTTCATGATGGTGGATTTAGTTTTACAGGTGTTACTCAAGCTGTGATTGAGCAAATGGAGAAATAGGAATCGACAAATAATTGAATAGATATATCAAACAAAAAACCATCTCAATTTTGAGATGGTTTTTTCACTTACTAGTCCGTGTGCCTTATAAAAGTCCAAATAAACTATTCATTTTTATACTGCTACAACTCCAGATTGTATTTCTGCAAGTTTAGCTCTGATCTTCACTTCAATTTCTGTTGCTAAAGCTGGGTTGTCAAGCAAAAGTTGTTTCACCGTATCTCTACCTTGACCCAATTTATTGCTATCATAACTAAACCAACTTCCACTTTTATTTACAATGCCCAACTCAACACCCATATCAACAATTTCTCCTACTTTGCTAATTCCTTCACCAAATATAATATCAAACTCTGCCATTCTAAACGGTGGAGCAACCTTGTTTTTTACAACTTTAACTTTAGATCTGTTTCCTATTGCAATATCCCCATCTTTAATTTGAGCAACTCTTCTAATATCTAATCTTACAGAAGCATAGAATTTAAGTGCATTACCACCAGTTGTTGTTTCTGGACTTCCAAACATTACTCCTATTTTTTCTCTTAACTGATTAATAAAAATACAAACTGTATTTGTTTTATTAATAGTAGCAGTTAATTTTCTTAATGCCTGGCTCATTAATCTAGCGTGAAGTCCCATTTTGCTATCTCCCATTTCACCTTCTAATTCACTTTTAGGAACAAGGGCTGCAACAGAATCTATCACCACAACATCTAATGCTCCAGATAAAATTAATCTATCTGCAATTTCCAAAGCTTGTTCTCCATAATCTGGTTGAGAGATTAAAAGATTATCAACATCAACTCCTAATTTTTGAGCATAGCTACTATCAAAAGCGTGTTCTGCATCTATAAAAGCACAAATGCCACCACGTTTTTGAGCTTCAGCAATTATATGTGTAGCAATGGTTGTTTTACCACTACTTTCTGGTCCATAAATTTCAATAATTCTACCTTTTGGTACACCACCAACGCCAAGTGCTGCATCTAATCCAATTGAGCCTGTGCTGATAACTTCCATTTCGTGTTCTGGCTTATCGCTCATCATCATCACACTTCCTTTACCATAATCTTTATCAATTTTATCAATGGTAAGTTTTAGTGCTTTTAGTTTATCGGCATTTGTATTTGTACTCATTTTAATTTATTTTAGTGTTCAAATGTAATAAGGCAACAAAACTAAAGGAAAAACATTTATAAACACTAATATTTTTAGTAATTTTTGCTAATTTTTTTTGTAAGCGGATTAGCAACTATATGGCTTTAATGTGATAATGGTTTAAACTATGGTATGATTTCTACCCTTGTACCAACAGGAAGTTGGCTATATATTTCTTGAACATAATCATTTTTTGTACTAACACAACCTTCTGTCCAGTTTTGATGCTCATCAACAGCAAAATCTTCTCGTGGCCAAGTGCCATGAATACCTATTGAACCACCAATTTTTGCATTAGCTGGTATCTCACCATTGGCTTTTCTTTGATTAAATTTTCGATAACTTTCTGCATTTGGATAATCGATAGCCATAAATCTATTCCATTTTGGATGAACTCTTTTTGCAGCAATATGAAAAGTTCCTTCGGGTGTTCTTCTATCGCCTTCATACATTTTATCGCTTTGATCACTATTGCCAAATGTAACAGGATAGCTTACAACAAAAGCATTTTCAGCATCGTAAATATTCATTGTGTAGTTGCTTTTGCTAACTACAATATAAAAATCATCTTTACCAGGCAACTTGGTAAATGAAGCGTGTGCAAAGAAAATAATGGATAATAGTAGGGATGTTTTTAGTGTTTTCATACTTAGAATATGAAACGCAATTTAATAGAAAAAATTATAGATTAAAACATATTTATTACAAAATTTTGTTAAACATTTTTTCGCAATAGATTTATTGAACCTTTTATAAAATTTTATTCTTAAAAATAGGCAAAGAAAAAGCGTCTTTTTTTCTAAACATATCCTTCAAAACAAAAAAGCAACTTCAAATTTTGAAGTTGCTTTTTTGTTATCTTGTTATTTTTAAACTATCTATTTCTTCAATCGTTATTTGTGGTAAACCACCACCTTTTCCTTGTTTTATTTTGCTAACTACTAATTCTCCTAATCTAATTGCCTCATCTTTACTAGCAAAACTTTTTCGTCCCTCAATGGCTGGTATTATTTCTTGATGTATAAAAATAGTATCATTCCTAAGAATGTTATACCCCCATCCATAATGAGTTTTAAAGGGTTTAACTTGCCATCCCTTCTTTTCCTTGATTAATATTTGATATAAGAAAAAAACAAAAGAACAGAGTAATAGCAAATAAGTCCAATATTTTTTAATCATTAACATTATATGTTTCACTTGGTTTAAACTCGTCTAAATTATCAAAATAGTAAGTTGAGTTTGTACCTAAACCAACAAATCCTTTACCACCAGCAGTAAAGCCAACAGCAGCATTTCTAGTGCTTCTTTCAAAGTTTGTTTTTTGAACCCATACATCAGTAGCAAAATTATATTCCCAAACTGTATTTACGTTTGAACCATTTTGACCTGTTGCTAAATAACCTTTCTCACCAACTACAAATCCAACAGCACTGCCTCTAACAATTGAAGCATAAGCATCATCATAAGTTTCAGAACTTAAATTTGCAATATCTCTTAGTTTGGTCCATTTATCAGTTCCTGGATTGTATTTAGCCATTTCAGTAACCACTGTTCCATTGTTTGTACCAGAAACAATATATGCTTCTCCACCATAAACCATTGCTACAGCATCTCTTCTTTTATCAGAAGTATTCATACTTGCTTTTGAAGTCCAAGTACCTGTAGTACCAGTAGGATCAAATTCCCATAAATCTTTTGTATGGCTACCTGTATATCCACTACAGATATAACCTTTTGCACCAATACCAAAACCAACAGCACCATAACGTGCACCACTACCAACAACACCATTTGCAGGGTCTGGCAAATTTGCTTTTTGTGCCCAAGTATTTGTTCCTGGACTATACTCCCAAGTATCTTGTAATTTATTTACACCATCGTATCCTGTTGCAACATATCCTTTTCCACCAGCAGCAAATGCAGCAGCAGAATTTCTTTTTGCAGCACCAGTCATTAATGCAATTTGGCTCCAAGTATCAGTACCAGGATTGTAAGCCCAAAAATCATTGTATCTGATAGTGCCATCAAAACCAGTTCCAACGTACGCAATATCGTTTATAACAAAACTTACAGCTCCAGCTCTACCATTGCCATCAAATGCAGAACGTTTAACCCAATTACCAACAGTTGCTACTGTTTCATCAGTTTTTGATGTGCAGGCAACGCCAATTAAAACAAAACTGGTTGCAACAACTACTAATTTTTTTAAATGCTTCATCTTTTAAAATTTACTTTTATTTTAGGTTTAATATTTTTCTATTCAAATAGTTTTGAATAGCATCAAAATATAAAGACCGCAAAAATAGTAGTGTGCTGCTTACATAAAGTTAAAACTTTCATAAATTAATAAACTGTCTTTTGGGCTAATCGTCAACTTGTATATTTGCCACCCAATAAATTGTTTATGCTTTTAGCTTAAACAGAATCAGAAATTGTATATGAACAAAAAAATTATAATACCATTTGTATTGCCAATGTTTTTTGGTATGCTGTATTTTACATCGTGCAAAAAGGCAGATATTAAGTTTGGAGAAGAATTTTTGGATAATGATATTACCCAAATTTTTAAAACCGATTCATTCTCTGTTGACCTTTCAACAGTTTATATGGATTCTTTTGTTACATCGGCAAAAGGAACAGTTTTGATTGGTGAATATACAGACCCACATTTTGGCAGAGTTTCTACTCAATCTTATTTTGAAATTATTCCCCCGGCTTATGAAGATGCTTATGCAAACACAACATTTGATTCGCTTTGTATTATACTAAAACCCAATGCAAATTTTTATGGCGATAGCAGTGTTGCTGTTAATGTTGTTGTTGATGAATTGCAAGATTCTATTAATTTGCCAGAGAATGTTTTCAACTTTTATAACACCTCTCACTTTGCTATTAAAAATAATCCTTCTTTAGCAAATATAAATATTGGCATTCGCCCACAGGCAGATAAAGAGATTAACATAAAACTACCCAATTCTTTAGGTACAACTTGGTTAAATAAACTTAAAGATCCAACTGATAATAATCTTAAAACAACAGCAGCTTTTTTAAGTTATTTCAAAGGTATTAGACTTAGTAGTGATGCTAACACTAAAATGATTGTTGGTTGCAGCGATGCTGTGGTTGTTAGATTATACTACAAAAAACCAGGATTGATAACAGAAAACAAATCAATTGATTTTACCCTTTCAAATAAATATCATCAATTTAATAAAATTGCTATTGCAAGAACAGGAGTTTTGGCTACTGCTGGTTTTGGACCAAGTAACAGAGAAATATCAAGCAAGTTAACAAACGATGCTGCATACACACAATCCACAACAGGCAGTATGATTAAGTTAACTTTTCCAACAGTTAAAGACATTCTTAAAGTGCCAAATTTTGCAAAAGTTTTAAAAGCTGCGTTGATTATAAAACCCGTAAAAGGCACTTACAACACAACTAATTTTTTACCACCGAATTTAAGATTATCATACACCAATCAAAACAATACAATTGGTAGTGATTTGGCTTATGTAAGTAATAATGGTGCGTTGGCAATACAATATGGTTTATTGCAAACAGACTATTATTTAAACGAGAATACACAATATCAATACGATTTAACAGAATACGTAAAAGAGGTTTTAAGAACGTCTAATATTACTGCTGGTGAGGGGTTATTATTAACGCCTCCTTCTCCTGCATTTGAAAACCAATTTGCAAGAGTTATTGTAGGAAATAAAAACAATCCATTAGGAAAAATTCAATTGGTTATTTACTATGCTGCTGTTAAATAAAAAAATTACAATGAAGAAATTATATATAGCATTTGTTGCTTGCATTTGTTTAGGAAAACTTTCTGCACAAAACACAAGTTCTCCTTATTCAATAATTGGATTGGGGGATATGGAGAAAAGTTATTTTGATAGAACATCTGGTTTGGGTTATGGAGGTCTTGCACTATCAAGCGATAGATATTTATTATTATCTAATCCTGCATCACTTTCTTTTTTAATGAATCCATCTTATTCAAACCCATTTTATTTTGAAGTAGCAGCAAGATATAAAAATGTAAACTATTCTGGCTCTGCTGTTACAAGCAATACAGCCAACCAAAGTAATGATTTGCAATTTAAAAAAATTGCCTTTGCCATTAAGCCAAAACCAAGATGGGGTTTAAGCTTTGGACTGATGCCATTTAGTAGTTCAAACTATTCTTTCTCTGGAATTAAAAAAGTTCAAGGAGGAACTTTTAATGTTGATGCTAGTTATCAAGGTACTGGAAGTACCAACCTTTTATACCTTTCTAATAGTTTTTTACTTGCAAAGAATTTAAGTATTGGTGTGCAATCTTCTATTTTATTTGGGCAAATTGATGATAAAGAAACAGTTTACAGCTCAATCACAGATAGCGTTTTAGCAACTACAAGAAGTTTGTTTTTATCAACACCTTATTTCAAAGGGGGAATTTTATACAACCTGAAATTTAATAGAGATTTAAAATTTGCTTTAGGTGCTACTGGGTCTTTAAAAACTAATGTAAATGCAAATTATCAGCTAACAGTAAAAGATGGAAATACAACTTTAAAAAATGTTAATGAGAAAAGAAATAACTACACAACATTACCAATAATGGGAGCAATTGGTTTAGCGGCAACCTATAAAGATAATTACACATTTGTTGTGGATTATACTGCACAAAACTGGAGTAGTTTAAAATACCAAGGCACCAATTATTCTTTAACCAATAGCAGTAAAATTAGTGCTGGACTTCAATATTCAAATACTGTTTTGGTAAAGGATATTAAAGGAGGTAAAGCTGGTATGTATGAAAAAAATTCTTTTCAAATTGGATATTATCAAAGTAATTCTTATCTAAATATTTATGGTCAACCAATTAAAGAATGGGGAATTACTTTAGGTGCAGGAACACAATTTGCACGAAGTGGATTAGGCATTCAAGGAACTATTGATATTGGTAGCAGAGGAACTACAAATAACGGTTTAATAAAAGAGAATTTTACACAAGTTGGATTAACAATTAGCTACAGAGATTTTTGGTTTACTAAAAAGGTTAAAAAGTATAATTAGTATTATCAATATATTTCTAAAAAGCGGCGTAGAAAAATAAATTCTACGCCGCTTTAATTTTTAACCCTGATTAAAAATCAAAACCCTCTAATTCTCTAAAATGACCATTCAGTTTTATTTTATCTTTTAAATTTTCTACACCAGTAACAACTTCAATAGTTTTAACAATATGCCTGCGTATATATTCTAGTCTTTGATTTTCGTGCAGCAACTCAAGCATTTCATATTCTTCATTCACAGACAAACCAACATGATGTGCAATGTCATAGCTGCATAGTGTTTCATCAGGTTTTTTAAAATCTTTTGTAACGTTTAGCAGCTTATGCAAGTGTCTAACATCTTTCAAAATTTTACTCATCAATTTAGCATTGATATGCTCTATATTATTTGGATAATTTACAATAGCTCCACCATAAAATTTATCAGGTAATTCTTTAATTATTTCAAGAACTACAAATACTTTGGTTGCTTTTGTTTTAATATCCATTTTGCCATCATCATATTTTTTCGATATTTCTTCAACATTTATCAATGTGCCAAAATCTCTTAGTTTTCCATCAGTTGCAGATACAATACCAAAAGTTTTTTTTTGTTCAACACAATCATTAATTAGTTGTTTGTACCTTGCTTCAAAAATGTGCATATTCAATTTTTCGCCTGGGAAAACAACGATATTTAAAGGAAATATGGGGATGAAATTGGTCATATTTACAAATTTAATAAGTGAGGCATATCAACCAAAATCTTGGCAGAAAATAAAGTAGATTTTATTTTTCAGTTGAAAAAATGCAGTTCTCTAGTTTAAAAAGTAATCACAAAACCAGCAATAACTTTCAACAATTACATTTGCAGCAATTATAAACAAATGAATCAACCTAAAAGATACTTAATAACAAGTGCTTTGCCTTATGCCAATGGATTAAAACATATTGGGCATTTGGCTGGTGCATATATTCCTGCTGATATTTATACACGTTATTTAAAAGCACAAAAACGTGATGTGGTGTTTGTGTGTGGAAGCGATGA
>JANYEB010000241.1 GCA_025363355.1 Chitinophagaceae bacterium
CGGTTTCCAAAGCAAAAAGATGTTTTTCTTTTTTAGCAATAGCTTCTTCGGCATATTTAACACCGCCCCTTAACCCATTTTCTTCATTGGCAAATAACACAAAACGAATCGTATGTTTTGGGTTGTAGTTCATCGCTTTCAACACTCGCAAAACTTCCATTGTTTGCACAACCCCTGCACCATCATCGTGTGCACCTTCACCAACATCCCAACTATCTAAATGCCCACCAATAGTAATAAATTCATTAGCGTTTTCACTGCCTTTTAATTCGCCAATAACATTATAAGCAGTGGTGTCTTTTAAAAATAATCCGTGAGTATTCATTGCTACAGCAACCTTGCTATCGCTACACATTTTCCATAATTTATCTGCATCTTGCAAACCCAATGCAGCAGCAGGAATTTTAGGAAAAGAGTCATTGTATTTCATTGCTCCTGTATGTGGCAAATTATCTGTAGAGCCAGATAAAGAACGAACCAAACACCCTACAGCACCATATTGTGCAGCTTTGCTGGCACCAATATATCTATACTTTCCTGCATCGCCATAAGCATTAAAAGTTTCAACATAAGTTTGGTTAAAAGAATAATTGAAGAAAACAATTTTACCTTTTATTTCATTCTTTCTTTTTTCTAATTCATCAAAACTTTTTAGTGAAATCACCTCAGCATTTACCTTTCCTGCCAAAGAATTTCCAAGAGCAATTGCATTTAGTTTGATGTTTTGTTTTTTTGTATTGAAAGATGTTACGCTAACATCATCATTATTGCCACGAACCCAATGTGGCACTGTGCATTCTTGCAAAATCACATTATCTGCACCAGCTTCTTGCAAAGAAGTTTTGCCCCAATTAATGGCTTTGTAAAAAGCAGAAGACGCTGTTAATCTATTGCCTATTTTTTTGGTAAGATGGTGTAGCCATTCATAAGCTTTTCCATTTACTAAAATATCATCGCTCATTTTTTTAATGAAAACAGAATCCTGATTTTGGCAAAATCCAATGCAAGGTGCTAAGAGAATAAGTAGTAGTAATTTTTTCATTTTGGGAGTTTATGGGTATAAAGATAATTACCAATTTGTAGTTGCTATCAATGTTCTTCCACATAAGCTACCAAACAATACCCTTTGGCTTTTTAAAAAAAAGGGTTCAGCATAATATTGATGCATCATTGGATCTGCAAACTGAAAACTAATTACACGTTTTAATTTTAACTTATTATAGCTTTTTTTTCCAATCCATAAAACACCATTTCTATCAGAACTAATGATAGGTGTGCTACCATTACTGGGTTCAAGTACCAAACGAAAAGCAATATTTTTAGGTTTCTTTTTATTATCATCTCTACACCAAACAGTGCATTGAGATTGGGCATACAATCCAAACAAAATTATTACAATCAATAAGGCATATTGCTTCATATCAAAAGTTTAATACTTATGCTTCGCACTGATCCATTCTACAATATTTGCTATACATTTTTTCGTAGATAGGAATGATGTTTTGAATATCAAACTTACAAGCTTGTTCGTAAGCTTGTTCTTTCATTTTTGCTAATAATTCTTCGTCTTTTAAAACAGCAATTGCTTGTTGAGCCATAGTTGCAACGTCGCCCACATTTGCCATAAAACCTGTAACGCCATCAATATTAATTTCTGGAATACCACCAGCATTGGTGCTAATTACTATGCTTCTTGCAGCCATTGCTTCTAATGCACTTAAACCAAAACTTTCATAATCGCTGGTCAAAAGAAAAATATCACTCACGTTCATTATTTCTTCCATCTGTTCTTGCTTGCCCACAAAACTAACATCACTAGCAACACCCAAATGTCTTGCTAAATCTTCTGCTGCTGGGCGTTCTGGACCATCCCCAACCATCATCAGTTTTGCAGGAATTTCTTTTCTCACTTCAGCAAAAACTTTTATCACATCTTCTACTCTTTTTACTTTTCTAAAATTACTGGCATGCAGCAATATTTTTTCGCCATTGGGAGCAATTACTTTTTTAAAAGCATCAATTGGTTTTTTTGCAAAACGAGCCACATCAACAAAGTTTGTTATTACTTGTATTTCTTTTGTGATAGCGAAATTTTTGTAGGTTTCTTCTTT
Source organism: Chitinophagaceae bacterium (assembly GCA_025363355.1). GTDB lineage: Bacteria > Bacteroidota > Bacteroidia > Chitinophagales > Chitinophagaceae > CAIVPM01. The sequence continues at coordinate 2,112 of JANYEB010000241.1, forward strand.
TAAATTCTCACTAACAGAAGTGATAGTATCACTTTCATTGATAGAAAAAGTTACCACAGGTTCATAAGTTTTATCTCTGCCAACAAGTGTAATATCTGTACCATGCAAAGTTGTAATTACAGGAACAACACGACCAGTTTTACTTTTTACAATTTGCTTTGCCATATATGCTGCACTAGCGTGAGGAATGGCATAATGCACGTGTAATAAATCTAAATCGTGGTTGATAATGGCATCCACCATTGTGCTGGCAAGTGCCACTTCATAAGGTGGATAATCAAACAAAGGATAGGTGGGAACACGCACTTCGTGATAAAAAATATTGGCATTAAACATATTCAATCTCACAGGTTGTTGATAGGTGATAAAATGTACTTTATGACCTTTATCTGCCAAGGCTTTTCCAAGTTCTGTAGCCAAAACACCACTTCCACCAAATGTGGGATAACAAGCAATTCCTATTTTCATATATTATTTTTTGAGTAATTTTATTTGCCACCCTTTTTAGTTGAGTGCAAAAGATTTGGCTACAAAATAACTCCATTATAAAAGATAAAATATAATTAATTGCCGTAATAGTAAATTACAATTAAGATTGGTAAAATAGTAAACTTATTCGGAAATTAAAAGAACATCTAATAGAGCTGCCTTTGCGAGGTTCTTGCCGAAGCAATCTCAAGCATAAAATAAATTACCCAACTTAAAGGAGACTGCTTCGTTCCTCGCAGTGATATACAATATAATTTTTCGACAAATTTTTGAAGAAGTCTATTAACAAAATTTGATATAATAGTAAATAATGCTATTAGTATAGTGAATATATTTGGTAGAATAGTAAATGAACTGCTTATAATAGTAAACAAAGTTGGCATAATAGTGAAAAGGGCTGATAGAATAGTAAATGAACTTCTTAGAATAGTAAACAGAGTTGGCAGAATAGTGAAAGGAGCTGATAGAATAGTAAATAGGATATCTTAATTAGCTTTTTTTGATATTTTTACTTTAACTTATTATTTTTGCAAGTAAAATGACAAAAAATGGCAAGTAGAGCAAAACAAATTTCTAGCGAAATGCCTCATATTGGCTCAATAGTTAAGGAAAATATTGAAAAATCTAGGTATAATCAGGCACAAATAGGAAGATTTTTGAATATTAGTGCAGTAGGTGTTAGCAGATATACAGCAGAAAAAAGCCTTCAATGTTATATTTTATGGAACTTAAGCAAGGTTTTTCAGGTAAATCTGTTTGAACCAATAGGACAAGCACTTGCTTTACCCACCCAAAATGTCATTAGCCCAAACGAATTGCTATTGCAACAACGAGTGATTGATTTGGAGAAAGAATTGGCTATTTATAAAGAAATAGTAAGGGCGAGATAGAGGGTAAGCCACAGATTCGCAGATTAGATATTAAAATAAATCTGCGAATCTGTGGCTATTATTAAGATAAAATAACTCTTTTATATGGAAGCGACGAATTATGAAAATTTAGAATGACTCCCAACTTCAATTTTGAACAAGATGATTTTTTTGAGCCACAGATTCGCAGATTAGATATTAAAATAAATCTGCGAATCTGTGGCTGTTTTATTTTAATTCCACCATTTCACTTAAATTATTGTTCACACTTAAAGATGCTACAAACACTTTTGTAAACATATCGTTTAATAAATCGTTTAGGTTAAACTCATCGCTTTCTTTTAGTATTATCTTTTTGCTAACGGCATTTTCCTTGGTTGTTCCAGTAAACAAAACATAGCCTTTAATTCTTTTTGTGCCTTTGTAGCTTATACCAAAACTTCTATCTGCTTTTTCTGTAATTGTTGGTGCAGCAGGTTTTTCGTTATCAATCCAAGGCATTGGTGGCACAACAGCAGGAGTGCTGTAATAGTTTAGTTGCAAACTATCGTTCCATCCATTAGGATTTCTATTAAAACTAACGCTACTAAAGTAAACACTGCCTTTTGTGGTGCTGTATTTACGCAGATTTATAATTTCGTTTGGCAATTCGTTTTTATCCTTCCACCCTTTTGTTGTTCCTGCTCTGTAAGGTGCTTGACCAATGTATAAATGCCTGCCAAAAGTATATTTATTCCACCACGCAAGCAAAGTATCAAAGTCGCAAAGGTTATGTCCACGCTCCCAATACAACTGAGGCACACAGTAATCTACCCAACCTTTCTTTAGCCATAATAAAATATCGGCATATAAATTATCGTAGTTTGTAATTCCAGCTTGTGTATTGCTACCTTTAGGGTCTTTGCTGGCATTTCTCCAAACGCCAAAAGGGCTAATGCCAAATTTTACCCTACGTGGCTGTGCATTGATAGCTTGCCAAATTTGTTTAATAATACTATCGCAATTACTCCTTCTCCAATCTGCTTTACTTAAGCCATTACCCATTTCTTTATAATACTTCCAATCAGGAAACTCTGTGCCTTTTGCATCGGGATAAGGATAAAAATAATCGTCAATATGAATACCATCTATTGCATAACGTTCTATTAAATCGTTGATGATATTTACAAAGTGTGTTCTCACTTCTTGCAAAGCAGGATTAAAAATTTTTTTGCCATCATAATTTAAAAACAAATAAGGTTTTGTTTTGGTAAGATGTGTTGCAGCAACTGAAGATTCCCTAACACTAAACACAGCACGAAATGGATTTAGCCAAGCGTGAAACTCCATTCCTCGTTTATGTGTTTCATTAATCATAAACTCTAATGGATCGTAATATGGATTTGGTGCCACGCCTTGTTTGCCTGTTAAGTATTCGCTCCAAGGTTCAAATTTTGATGGATATAATGCATCGCCTGCGGGACGAATTTGCACAATTAAAGCATTCATTCCATTGCGTTGGTGCAAATCAGCTAACTTAATAAATTCTGCTTTTTGCTCTTCGGTAGTTAAGTTTTTACTGCTTGGCCAATCGCAATTTACAATGCTGGCAACCCAAACACCCCTGAACTCGTATAAAGGATTTTTTTGTTGTGCTGTTGCATTAAACAACAACAAACTAATATATATAAAAAGTATTGCTTGCTTTTTCATATTCATTGCAAATGTAAAGAGCTATAACAGTTTTATTGATTGAGATATTAGATTGAGATTATTATTTTTAGTTAGAATTTCCTATGAATTCTTTCTATTTTTATTTAGCAGCCACATAAAAATGGCAATACAAAGTAAAATTACCAGCCAAAGCCAACTAAGACTAATAATTTCTGTAAAAAGGGTTGAAGGTTTTTGTCTGTCTTTTTCTAGCATTAATAAGCCAATATCTCTTGCTAAAACACCCATAGAGGTTGAATCTAATCCATCATAAGCTTGTCCAAGTCTGCCACGCATTTGATAGTTTCTATCTAACAATGCAAAACGACTAGTGTGTGCAAAACCAGTATCTACAGGCTCCGAACTAAGTTTATCAATCCTTAATTCTTCAAAAATGAATTTATAAATACTATCTCTATCGCCGGTTAGTAACCACCAATTATCTGGATTAATTCCAAAATTATCTGCATAATGTTTTAATTGTTCAACACTATCATTTACTGGATCTATTGATAGTGATATAAATTGTACTACGGAAGTATCTACTTTTAATCTGGATGCACCACCTGTTTTAAAAGACTCTTGTAAAGATTTCATACTTCTTGTAAGCCTTGGACAGATGCTTGGGCAATGCGTAAAGAACAAATCAATTACAATGGCTTTATCTTTTATGTCGTATAAACTAACAGTATCGCCTTGCTGATTTATTAGATGAACGTTAGCTGTTTTATGCCAAAGACTATCAAAGGTTGTTTTACCATTCTTTTCTTTAGTTACAACTTCATCTAACAATAATTTTCTTGGAAGTATCACTGCATTATCGCTGTAATGTTTCAGTACTAAGTAGCATCCAACAGGAACTAAAATAGTTAAGCAAAGTGTAAGTATAGATCTATTATTCATTATCCAATTTTAAAGAAGATTGCAAAAGTAATTGTATTTTATGCTTGCTTTTATTGATAACATTGTTTTACAAAAAAACCATCGCATTGCGATGGTTTAGTTTATAAAAAGTTTGAATCTTAGTGATGTGAAGATTCTTCAGTAGCTGGCTCAGCAGTTTTTTCGTGTTCTGCTTCGCTATGATGTTTTTCTTCTACTTTAATTGTCGTTTGCTCTTGCAAATGCTTATCGTATCTGTTCTTTAAACTTTTGTAAGAATTACCTTCATACAAAAAAGAAGTAATAAACCAAACAAATAATAATAATGGCACAACAATAGTCATTATCATATTTTTAATTTCGTGCTTTAAGTGCATAAAATACGAAACAATGTAAAAGGCTTTAACCATCATTAATATTAAGATGGTTCCTTTTAAAAACATTACCATACTAGAGCTCATTGTACCATGAGAAAAATACATCCAAAAGCCCATAGCTAATTCAACAATTGTTAAAGCAGATAATATCCAAGTTATTTTCCAAATTTCTTTTTTTGCTGCTGCGTAAGTTTCTGCGTTATATGAGTGTGACATTCTTATTTACGATTTTTTGATTTCTGATTTACGATGTGTTTGTATCAATAATTCTTTGTTTACTAAATCTAATTTCAATTATACAAGATAGAAAAGTGTAAATACAAATACCCAAACTAAATCTACAAAGTGCCAGTATAAACCCGCTTTTTCAATCATTAAATAATGACCTTTCTTTTCAAAAGTATTGTTCAATGTCATTATAAGCATTACAATATTGATGATAACACCACTAAATACGTGAAAACCATGAAAACCTGTAATGGTAAAGAAGAAGTTTGTAAAGTTTGTTGTAGCGTGTGTGCCATCTGCATTTGTAAATGGATTTAAACCCCACCAAGCACCTTCAGCGTGTAAATGTGTCCACTCCCAAGCTTGACAACCTAAGAAAATTGCACCACCAATGATTGTAAGAATAAGATTTCTTACAACTCCTTTTTTATCTTGATGATGACCAGCTTGAACGGCAAGAACCATTGTTACAGAACTAACAATCAAAACAAAAGTCATAAAACTAACAAACACCAATGGTGCTGCAGCTGAACCTTCTGCTTTAAAAGGATAAGAGCTGAAAACGTGGTTTGGATCAGGCCAACCATTCGTAGCAAATCTACTAGTACCATACGCAATAAGAAATGCTCCAAACGTGAAAGCATCACTCATTAGAAAGTACCACATCATTACTTTTCCATATTCTAAGTTAAAGGGGCTTTTTCCGCCACTCCACCATTTTGTGTTATGCACTGCAGTTGTTGACATATTTTGGCTGTGTATTTCGGTCGCAAAAATATTGGCTATTGACCAAACTTTTTTATTTAAAAACAAATATTTTGAAAAAACTTGATATTATGCTGCAAAATTACCTTAAGTACATTAAAAAGAACAATAAATAAACCCAAAGAACATCTACAAAATGCCAGTATGTTGCCATTACTTCAATAGGAACTGAACTGTAATTTCTAATTTTACTGAAATACAACTTTAAGTACATAATAATTAGACCAATTACTCCACCCAAAACGTGCAAAGAGTGTAGCCCAATTATTACTAAAAGAAATGAAGCCCCAGGATTGCTGTTTCTGCCAATTAATTTTACGCCGTGATTTTGCAAATATTTAAATCCGTAAACTTGCAGTAGAGCAAATACAACACCTAGCAACGCTGTAATTCCCAATAACATTCTATAACGCTGCATTTCTCTCGCTTTTATAGATTTAACTGCAATTTGCATTGTTAAACTGCTAAATAAAATTACTACTGTGCTAATCCAAAATACTGATGGCAAAGGAACATCAATAACATTATCCTGACTTTTTTTAACAATGTATGCACTTGTTAATCCTGCAAACATCATACATAGGCTGCCAATTGCAACCCACATTAAAAATTTATGAGGATGCAATTTTTGAGTTTGTTTAGAACTGACTGTTACCATAAATTATTTTTTAGAATTAAATTATTTTGTCCCATAGCAGTGTTAAATACACAATTGGTAAATAAATATAACTACTGAACATAACCCTGCGTGCTGCTTTTACATCCATTGTTTTATAAAGTCTTACACATTGAACTACCATAAAGATATTCGAGGCTATTAAAATCCATAAACCTGTACTTCCAATGATATTATTGTTTATTAAAAAATTATGTTGTCCTGCAATTTTTATGGTATCTAAAAAGGGTAGAATACCAATTGGAATCATTAGAACACTGTACATTATAGCTTGTATAGCAGTAAATTTTGTTGGTCCTTCTTTGCTAGGCAATAATTTAAAGCCAACTTTAGTATAATCTTGATGTGCAACCCAAGCAATTGCCCAAAAGTGAGGGAATTGCCAAATAAATTGAATTGCGAAAACTACCCAACCCCCTGTCCAAATAATCTCTTCTTCAGGTTTAAAAGCTGCAACCCACCCTATTAAACAAGGAAATGCTCCAGGAAAAGCTCCAACCAAAACTGCAATTGAATTAATTTTCTTAAGCGGTGTATAAATGTATGAATATAAAAAAAGGCTAAAAGCAGAAAGTAGTGCAGATGTTATATTAAAAAAATACCACATCATTGCACAACCAAGAATTCCTGAAATTAAAGCAAAAATCATTGCTTCATCAACACTCATTCTGCCAGCAGCTACTGGTCTGTTTAGTGTTCTTTTCATTTGAGCATCAGTGTCTTTTTCAACAGCTTGATTAATGGCATTTGCACTGCCACATATTAACATTCCAGCTACAAAAAGTAGCATCATCATTTTAAAATTGTACTCATTGTGTGGCACCAACAGAAAGCAAATAACACAAGTAAATACAACAGTAAAGCTTAATGTAAATTTAGTTAGCTCTTTATAATCCTTAATTTTTTGCATTTGTAATTTGCTGCAAAGAAACAACTGATATGATGATGGTGAAAGAAAATTTTATACTATTTGGGATTTGCATTGCTATAATAAAAAAACGCCAAGAAATTTCTTAGCGTTTTAAATATTTTAATGTTGACTTTCGTCGTGTCCTAATGGCACATCTTGTGGAATAAATTCTTTTCCATCTTTTCCATAATCATAAGCCCAACGGTGAACTTCAGGAATTTCACCAGGCCAATTACCATGTCCAGGATTTATTGGAGTAGTCCACTCTAGTGTATTACTTTCCCAAGGATTTTTAGTAGTAACTTTTCTTCCTTTAAATATTGAATAGAAGAAGTTAAACAAGAATAGTAATTGAACCATAAAAACAATCATAGCAATAGTGCTTAAAAAAGCATTGATTGAAGCAGAATCTTTAAATGATTCCCAATTACTAAAATCATAATATCTTCTAGGCATACCAGCAAGACCTTGATAATGCATTGGCCAAAAGATTAAATAAGCACCAACGATAGTTGCCCAAAAGTGAATGTAACCCAAAGTATTATTTAAATATTTACCGTACATTTTAGGAAACCAATGGTAAATTCCAGCAAACATTCCAAACATACTTGCCACACCCATTACAATATGAAAGTGTGCAACTACAAAGTATGTATCGTGCAAGTGAATATCTAATGCTGAGTTACCTAACCAAATACCAGTTAAACCTCCACTAATAAATAAACTTACAAAACCAATTGCGAACATCATTGCTGGAGTGAATCTGATACTTCCTTTCCATAAAGTAGTTAACCAATTAAATACTTTAATAGCAGAAGGAACAGCAATTAATAGTGTTAGCAATACAAATACTGAACCTAAAAATGGATTTAAGCCTGTAACAAACATATGATGGGCCCAAACTAAGAATGCTAAAATTGCAATTGCAAATAAACTACCAACCATTGCCATATACCCGAAAATCGGTTTACGACTATTAACAGATAAAATCTCACTAACCATTCCCATTGCTGGTAGAAGAATGATATAAACCTCCGGATGACCTAAGAACCAAAACAAATGCTGGAAAAGAATTGCACTTCCCCCCTCGTTTGGCAAAGCACCAACTCCGTTGACAAATAAATCGGATAAGTAAAAACTTGTTCCAAAATTTCTGTCAAATATTAATAGAACACAACCAGATAATAAAACAGGGAATGATAATACACCAAGAACAGCAGTAAAGAATAATGCCCAAATTGTTAATGGTAAACGAGTCATACTCATTCCTTTAGTTCTCATATTAAGAACTGTGGCGATATAATTAAGACCGCCCAATAAAGACGAGATAATGAACAACGACATTGAAGTTAACCATAAATCCATACCAGTCTTAGATCCTGGGGAAGCATCTCCTAGAGCACTTAAAGGAGGATAAGCTGTCCAACCACCACTAAATGGTCCATTTTCTACAAAAATTGAACACATCATAACAACACCAGCTAAAAAGAAAAACCAATAGCTAAGCATATTCATAAATGGTGATGCCATATCTCTTGCTCCAATTTGTAGTGGAATTAAGAAATTAGCAAATGTTCCACTTAACCCAGCTGTTAATACAAAGAAAACTAATACAGTTCCGTGAGTTGTAACTAGTGCATAATAGGCTTGTGGAGTAATATGTCCTTTTTCTGCCCACCATTTTCCTAATAAATCTTCTAACCAAGGGAAACTTTCATTAGGATAACCTAGTTGTAGTCTGAACAAAACACTCATTAAACCACCAACAATAGCCCAAACCATTCCTGTTATCAAGAATTGCTTAGCAATCATTTTATGATCCATACTAAAAACGTACTTACTAATAAACGTTTCGTGATGGTGATGCTCGTGATGATCTTCAGAATGAACATCATGACCCCGTACATCGTGATTGTGTAAAACTGCTTCAGTAATCATATCAATTTCTTTAAACTCTTATATAAATTCAAAAGGTATTTGTTTACCTTAGATTTTAAATTAATTTTTTGCAATACCGGCTTTAGTGGTATCAGTTTTTGGTGCTTCAGCTGGAGGAAACACGCTTAAATATTTCGGCTTTTGTTTTGCAGCCCAAACATCGTACTCAGCTTGAGTAACGACTTCTACAACTCCTTTCATACTATAGTGACCGTTACCACACATTTGATCACAACTTATTTCATATTGAAAATTAGGATTGTTTGTTCTTTCCTTCATTTCATTGGTTGTATATATTGGAGTGAACCATAAAGTTGTTGGCATACCAGGTACAGCATCCATCTTCATTCTAAAATGTGTTAAACCTACATCGTGAATAACATCTCTAGAATTGATAATTAATTTTACTGGTCTTCCTTTAATAGCATACATCGTTTGCTCTACAACAATATCATCGTGTGTGTATTTATCATCTTTTAGTTGTTGAGGTTCCCCGTTTGATCTGTTTACAATTGTATCTTTCCAAATTAACCCTAAACTATTATCAGCTGCATCAATCATTCGGTAATATTTTTTCCCAAATTCTCCATCTTTACCTGCATATCTAAAAATCCAACCAAATTGTTTTCCTGTTATTTCTACTTGTAGTGCATTTGCTGGAGCTTCACTTGTGAAACTAAACCAGTTTCTTAAACCAATTACAACAAGAACAGTTAAAAATATTGCAGGAACAACCGTCCACAATAATTCTAGTTTAGTACTATGAGCGAAGAAGTAAACTTTTTTACCTTCTTTTTCTTGATACTTGAATGCAAACCAGAACAACAAAACTTGTGTAAATACAAACACAACCCCAGTTATCGCAAGCGTAGTCATTAACATACTATCAACTTTTAAACCTTGCTCACTAGCTGGCCCACCATTAAACATTTGTGTTTTAGGGGCAAGAATTTTATTGCAATACCAAACACCAAACAAACCAATAACCATAAAAGCTAGCATTAAGAAGCCGTTTACTTTATTTGTTTGTTTACGACTTTCTTTTGCACCTTTTAGAACACCAACATACTCTGATGCTTTGGATATTTGAAAAATAACCAAGAAAATTAAAGCTATAACTGCTAATACAAGAAACATCTGCATAATATAATCTGTTGCCCCCATCCCCTAAGGGGGGTTTATAAAATTCTTTTAAAATATCTTCAAGTAACTCCCTTTAGGGTTGGGGTTACGTATGATGTATAATACTCTCTTTTAAGAAAGGATGATATTTTGGAACGAGTGGCTTACTCGCCAATGCTTTACTAACTCCAAAAATCATTACACCAACAAAGAAACTTAATATTCCAAAATCAAACCAACCAAGTGTAACGTGATTTTTGCTGATACTGCCCATTACTTCTTGATAATAATCTATCCAATGACCAAAAATTATTAATACAGCCATAAATGTTACCAAGGTATAATTTCTTTTAGAAGATCGTTTCATCAAAATAATTACCGGACAAACGAAGTTGATAATTAAATTCAAGAAGAAAATTCCTTTGTATGGCCCCTGAACTCTATGTTTAAAATAAATAATTTCTTCCGGTTGATTTGAATACCAAATCAACATATACTGACTGAACCATAAGTAAGTCCAGAAAATTGAAAAGGCAAACATAAATTTGGCAATATCGTGCAAATGTTCATTAGTTGCATACTCCATATACCCCTTGTTTTTCATATAAATTAGCCACAAAGCAATTAAAGCCATACCACTTACAAATGTACTAGCAAAGTTATACCAGCTATACATAGTGCTATACCAATGAGCATCTAAACTCATCATCCATAACCAATGAATCGTTGATCCTACAGTTAATCCAAACCACACTAAAAAAGTAGCCGCTCGAACAGTATTTTGTTTGATGAATTGAGCTCCTGTCATTCCGCCTAAAGCTGCATCGTCTGCCATAGAACTTAATTGTCTCATTCTATATCCAAAGAAACTCCATAAACCAACGGCAAGTAAACTCCATATTGTAAAGAACTTAACATTAAGAAATCCAGATTTGCCTTTTAAGATTGGGTCATTAGCCACAACAGAATCTATAGACCAATGGTAAATATGTGGATTGTGCGAAAAAACAGCATATAGCAAAACAACTAAAGTAATAGACCCAAAAATTGGAACCATTGTAGAAATTGCTTCTGGAATTCTGCGAAATGCTGCTGGCCAACCTGCCCAAGCCATTGTTGTAGCACAAAGAAAAAACATACTAGCATTACAAACTAATGTCCAAAAAATTGTATTGTACATTATTGTTCCAAGAAAAATTGCTTTTTCTTCTTCTGTTCCCATTCCTTTTGTAAATAAACCAATAGCAAAACTTACAACACCTACGCCTATTAAAGCATAAGCCCAAGTTTTCATTTTACTAGGAATCTCAAATTGTTCTCTTATTGATGCCATCTTTTTTATTTATGATTTAAGATTGATGATTTAAGATTTACTTAACTCACATATCTTAATTTTTCTAAATTATTTTTGAAAAATTTACAACTATATATTCACTTATAAATCTTAAATATTACTTACTTTTTGGCTGTTGCTTCTGCTGCTGGAGCTGCACTAGCCTTAGCTTCTTTTTGTTTATGTTTAATGTATGCAATCACTTCCCAGCGTTGCTTTCTTGTAAGTTGAGATGCATAACTTCCCATTAAATTTTTACCATAAGCAATGCTGTAGAACATTTGACCATCAGGCATTGCTTCATATCTTGCATCCCCAACTAAAGTTGCTGGCTTTGCTGCAAACGGCCCTTCACCTGCTTTGTATAATGGCCCATTTCCATCAAGATTTTTTCCATGACAAATACCACAATTAATAAGGTATAATCTTTCTGACTCTACTAATTCAGCTGGATTTAATGAATCAATAGGATTTTTTACAAGTTTAGAAGCTACATAATTTGCAGTATCGCCAATTTTATCTTTTGCTAAACTAAAAGGTGCTTGTTCACCTCTGAAAATAGTTCCAGCTACAGGCAAATTATTATAGAATATTTTTTGCCCTCTTTCATTTTCATTTTCGGTGAAAATTGCAGAATCTTTTTCTGCGTAAGTTTCCAATGCTCTGCTATAAGCCATATCTGGCATATAAACGTTGCTGGGAGTTCGTTTTACATCATCGCTACAACTAACTAAAGCTGTAACTAATGCTAAACTTGCTATGATATAAATTCCTTTCATTCAAAAAAATATAAATTCAATAATAATTATTCAAAAACCAACTAAGCAATAGATAATTTACTTTCAAAAAGAACTTCGTCTTTATCGTATCTACCTAACCACCAGCCTTCTTCAGCAACTTCTGTTTTCACTTCAATAGCTCCAGCACTTTTCAAAAAAGCTTCAGCTTCTTGTGTGTTTGTCTTGTCTGTACACTCAATAGCCATTACAAATAAATCATCTGTCGCTCTTGGGTGAAAGTGGTGTTTTTTTACAAATGGTGCTAATTGGCATAAGTAACAAAATGTAAGAACCATACCAACTGCTGCAAATAATACAGTTAACTCAAACATAATTGGAATCCAAGCTGTAAAGCAAAATGGGGTTTACCACCAATATCTAAAGGCCAATCTTTTGTGAAAATCCAACTGATGCAGCTAATTGCCGTTGTTGTTCCTGTGATGCCATAAATAAATCCAGCTGTATGCAAACTAGTTTCTCTCATACCTAAAGCATGGTCTAAACCGTGAACTGCAAATGGTGTATAAACGTCTTGAATTTTATACCCTTCTGTACGTACTTTTTTTACTGCTGGAAACAATGTATCCTCAGTATCAAAACAACCTACTACAAATTTCTTTTTTGCCATACCTTATATTTATGTCTTTAGATATATCTAAAGACTATAGTAAAACATTTGTTTCAAAATCTTTAAAAGAGAAAACCCTTTTAAATGATATTAATGTGCGTGTGCCATTTCGTGACCAAACTGTTCAGCATCTTTATTTTCAATTGATGCCATATCATCTTTATAACTTTCTCCTGAAATTTTCAATACATACTTGATTTCTGCAACAGCAATTACAGGCATATATTTAGCGAACAGGAAGAAACAAGTAAAGAACAAGCCAAAAGAACCTAAATAGAAACCAATTTCCCAAGTACTAGGACTGTAGTAAACAGACCAACTTGATGGAAGATAATCTCTGTAAATAGATGTAACGATGATTACAAAACGCTCGAACCACATACCTATGTTTACGATTACACTCATAAAGAATGTCACGTAAAGATTTCTTCTCATTTTTCTAGACCAGAAAATTTGTGGACTTAAAACGTTACAAGCCATCATACCCCAATAACTCCAACCATAAGGGCTAAATAAATTTGCACGACTATACCAGAAAGTGTAACCTTCATATTTATTTTGAGAATACCAACCCATAAACAATTCTGTTAAATAAGCGATACCTACAATTGAACCTGTTAAAACAATTACTTTATTCATTGCTTCAATGTGACCCATTGTAACATAATCTTCCATTCCAAATACTTTTCTAACAATAATCATTAGAGATTGCACCATCGCAAAGCCACTGAATACAGCACCTGCAACGAAATATGGAGGAAAAATTGTTGTATGCCAACCAGGAATTACCGATGTTGCAAAGTCAAAAGATACAATTGTGTGTACTGATAATACTAATGGAGTTGATAAACCTGCCAATACCAATGATAAACTCTCGTGACGTTGCCAATGTTTTGTGCTACCTGTCCATCCAAAAGAAGCAATACCATATAAATGCTTTCGCAATTTAGTTTTTGCTCTATCACGAACAGTTGCAAAGTCAGGTATTAAACCACTATACCAAAATAATAATGATACTGTAAAATATGTAGAGATTGCAAATACATCCCAAAGTAATGGAGAGTTAAAGTTAACCCATAATGGACCACGACTATTTGGGTAAGGCATTACAAAAAATGCCATCCACACACGACCCATATGCCAAATTGGAAACTGACCAGCACACATTACAGCAAAAATTGTCATTGCTTCTGCTGCTCTGTTTACACCAGTCCTCCAACCTTGTCTAAATAATAATAGGATTGCTGAAATCAAAGTTCCAGCGTGACCAATACCAACCCACCAAACGAAATTGGTAATATCCCAACCCCATCCAATGGTTTTGTTTAAGTTCCACTGACCAATACCATAAGTTACCTCACGATAAATTGAATATACACCAAATAGCAATAAAGCTACAGCAATGTAAAATCCAATATACCAAAGTTTGCTTGGCTTTGCTTCAATAGGGCGAATGATATCTTCAGTAACTTGATGATAAGTCTTATTACCGTAAACCAATGGTTCCCTTAACTGTGATTCGTATTTTAAACTCATATTATCCTAAATCCCTGAAGGACTTTTTGATTTATAATGTTATATCTAAAAAGTCAAAAGTTTAACTATAAACTTTAAACTATAAACTCCTATGCTTTGTGTTCTGCTTTTTCTTCTTCAATATTTCTCACCTTAGCCATATAACTTACATTTGGCATAACGTGTAATTGCTCTAAACTATAGAATAATCTGTTTGCATTATCTTCTCTATGCATTGTTATTGCACTATGCTTATCATTAACGTTACCGAATACAATAGCTTCAGTTGGGCAAGATTGTTGACAAGCAACTTTTAAATCCCATTTCTTATCTGCACCACCAGTTTCTAATGGTCTGCTTTCTTTTTTAGCTTTCAATTTACCTTCTTGTAAACGTTGAACGCAGAAGCTACATTTTTCAATAACACCACGGGCACGAACTGTAACATCGGGATTTAAAACCATTCTGGTTAAATCTTCGTTCATATACAATACTGTATCGTTCATTTCATCCTGGTTGCCAGAGAAACTATCACTTCCTGTATAATCAGCCCAGTTAAATCTTCTTACTTTATAAGGACAGTTGTTTGCACAATATCTTGTA
>JANYEB010000089.1 GCA_025363355.1 Chitinophagaceae bacterium
TCATCGCCACCATCGGTTTCATCTTCAATTTTAAAAGGAGGAACTTCACTTTTATTTAATATTTTAAAAGATTGAACAGTAATTTCAATCTCACCAGTTGCAATGTTTTTATTCTTGCTACTTCTTTCTGTAACACTACCAACAGCTTGCAACACAAACTCACGACCCAAAGGGCTTTCGTCTAATTGAGCTTGTAAATTTTCGCCAAATAAAAGTTGTGTAATGCCATATCTATCACGCAAATCAACGAAGGTGATGCTGCCAAATTTTCTTACAGTTTGCACCCAACCAGCAAGTGTTACTTGGCTACTAATATTTTCAATTCTTAATTCTCCGCAAGTGTGTGAACGAAACATATAATTACGATTTTTGAGTGGTGGCAAATATAGTGTTGAGTTGTATTTAAATAAATAAAGCAGTTCCTATCTTTGGATTAGCAAGGATTTTAAGAATATTTGCCCACTATTACGAATATGCATTAATTCAAATAATTTTATGAAACATATTATTGAAATTGCTACAGAAAGGTTAGCCTAAAAAGTGTTACACCCAGTTTTATTAATGAAATATTTGAAAATAAAACCAAAGAAGAAATAATTGATTTTTATAAAAAAAATGAAAACTCAGAATGTTATTTAATATTAAAGTGGGAGTGGGGGTGATAATTGTTAAAACTGGGTTATTATGACTGATGAACTTACAGATTTAACTATCTACAGTAACATCAATGGCTTTATTATCTTTAAAAAGTATATTGAATAGATACATAGAATCTATTTCCTCCATTATGACATAAATATCATATTCAGAAGATGCAATAGAAACAACTTTGAAGTGATCTCTCCAAGTTATATATTCTTTATCTGCATTGTCATATTGTTCTTTTAATGACTTGTCGATCTCTTGATTAATTTGTGTTTGATTTTCAAGAATGGATATAACTAACTCTTTTTGAGAATAGTCAAGTTTACTATCATCCCCATAAATATTTAACGACACTTTGTTACCTAAAAAATCAGTAGTGCCATTCCATAAAATTCTAGTTTTAGAATTGCTTAATGCACTAAAAACACCAAGGTAATTATCTTGAATACTCAATTTTGGTTTGCTGTTTCTAAACCCAAATAAACGTTCAAAAAAGCCCATATTAATAATTTTTATTTATGCAGTTTACCAAGAACTTCAGCAGCATTAAAAAAAGTTCTACCTTCTATCTAATCAAAACTGCTGTATTAAAAGTTTCACCATTTGACAATGTTACTCTTAAATTATAAATACCGGCAGAACAATAATTAGGAATTGATATTGATTTAGAATAGATGCCTCCATCACTTTCAATATTTGTAGTAAATACATTTTGAGATTTACTATCAAATAACTCAACTACAAACTTTCCTTTTTCAATGTTGACTAATTGTAGATTGATTTTTTTTCCTTCAACAGGGTTTGGTGCAACAATAATTGCTACTTTTTTATTTTGGCTATTGAACGATAATATTTGACTTGCAATTGCTTTGCCATCCTTTTCAGTAGCAACAATTCTATAGTAGCTTCTGCCAGATAGAACAGTGTTATCTGTCCAAATATAACCTTTGCTACCATTTGCATTTACAGAAGCTATTGTTGTAAAATCAACACCATTTGATGAGCGTTGAATATTATATTGTTTGATATTAATTTCGGTACCAACTTTCCATATCAACTTGGCAGCACCATTATTATCTGTGATATTGACACTACTAAATTCTACAGGAAGTGGCACCCCAAGCCCCAGAAGATAATACACAGTATTTTCAACTAATTGTGTGGCTGTTGTTGTAGCATTTGCCATAGAAAACTCACTTAACCCAATCATTACAAAACGTTGCGAAGTAACAGTTCCGTTCATATTTGTTCCCACAGGAACTTCAACAACACTATTTGTTGTTGTTGTGCCAAGTGCATTGCCTAACACAGTAACAGCAGGACTTGCAATCCAAGTAGAATTTGTTATTCCTGTAACAGCATTGGTTGTAACAGAAGAAAACAATTGTAGTTCATCATTGTTGGTACCAGTAAATATTAATCCACTAAAAATAACGTGTGTTTTGTTGCTGATTGTTACGCCTGTTTGAGCCGTATTAACTGCATTGGTTGTAATCCAGTTCCAAACAGTGCTTTTCAATGTAAAAGGTTTTAGTAAAAGTTTTGGCTTATTTACAGCTTCTAAAACTGGAAAACCAGCAGCAGTTGATCCAGGAACAGAACTCATTACAATTACATCAAACCCACTATAATCAGTAGTTGTAGCAGTAGCATCAACAGGAACAACAAAAAAATCTGGATTAATATTCAACTTATTAAATACTGTCATATCTGCAGCAGTCATTGGCAATGTTGTAAAATATGCCACTCTTTTTGCAGAAGCTGAGCTAACATAAATATGACAGGTTATAACTATTGGAGAACCTGCTCCACCAATACTGGTTACAGTAAAAGAATAATTTCCTAGGGCAGTTGGTGTGCCATATAGAGTTAATGTTTTATTTGTTGTATCAAAACTTGCAGTGATACCATTGGGTAAATTAAATGTGTCTAATCCTGTTGCACCACCACTCCAAACAAAACTCATATTAACAATTGGATTACCCAGAACAATTGATTGGCTAATATTCTGGCTTGTAACAGCAGGTGGAAATTTATCTATAACACCTAACTCATAATATCCTAAATCTGGGAAATTACCAGAAAATGGAATGCCTACAAACAAACCAGCATCAATCAAATCGCTACCATTAACTAAATTCATAAAAGTAGTAGTGTAGGTTCCATTTGCATTTCTTGGTGTAAGAATTAGGTTGGTATCAAGGCTGATAAAATCACTAGCATTAACAGTTATACTTGGCAGATTCCAACTGTTATTTACGTTTGTTACAGTTTGGGCTGCAAACGCATTGTTTGTAAGTGAATTTAATGATACACTGTTTTTAATAATTAAAGTGCCACCACTTGCATTTCCAAAGCCATAGTTATAACCATTGCGATAAGATGATGCATTTAAAATGCTCATTGTGCCATAATTGTTATTCTGGTCAAACCCACGCACTTTATTGCATACAGCTAAACAACGAATCACTTGAACATTATGAGCTGTAAAATCTCCACCCAATTTAAAACCATTTCCATTACCATAGTTTGGATAAGCAGCTAAATTTGTAAATTGATCAAACCAAGGTTTATCAGTTAAATAACGTGGATGATTGCTCATATCAAATGTTGCAGGTCCATTATGATAACAAATACTATTTTTAATAACTGTACTACCTATCTTCTGAAAAAAATCCCATCCATCATCTGCATTATTCCAAGATCTGCAACCATCATAAGTATTAGGGTCTGTAGCAGTGTATTGCTTATCTGCAAAACCATCTGCATTGCCACCATAATTTGGCGTTGCAATTCCTCCACTTTCATAATCAAAATTATCATGAGAGTCACAGTTAAGAATTAAATTATTACCACCAGATTTATGTTGCAAACCTGTATCGCAGTTGCCATAAAATTCACAGTTTTCAATAATATGATTGTTGCCGTTATTAATCATTCCATTATCACCCGCATATCTTATCACCAATCCCTTTATATGCAAATAAGATGAAGTGCCACTTAGTGAAATACCAGGATTACCGCTACTGTAAGGCTCTGCACTAAAATCAAGAATTGGCTTTTCATTTGGATAAGCCATAATTGCAATTCTTGCTGTTGCTGTGCCAGATTTATTGATGGATATTTTGGCTGATTGATAATAGATACCACCTCTAAGGTACAGGGTGTCTCCAGCAGCTGTTAGTTTACTTAACCCACTTGTAAAGCTACAAGGATCTACCAAAGTTCCCACACCAGTGCCAGTTGAAGAAGCATAATAAGTGGCTGCATTAAGTTTGGTATATGCAAGAGAAATTACTGCTGTTAGCAATATGGTAATTCGTTTGAAAGTAGGCATCGTTAACGTTTAAATTATTGATTGAAATAATTTGCGTAAAAATACTAATCGTTAATGGTTACATCAAATTATACAACCTTAACTTGCATATAATTTACGTACACGATAGGCAGTAAAAAGGGGAGCCGGATTTGAAGTGGTTTTTGTTTTATAGTAAAAGTTTGGGCAATGCTTCTTAACACTAAAAACATAAATATTTCTATCTAACGAGCTTTAAAAAAACTTCTAATGTTAACCTTAACAAATTGGGTAAATACTGTGACTTGGGTTTGATGGCATATTAATTATAAATTGTGAAACCCAATCTCACATCTATAAATCATTTACCCTTTGGGTTCGTTTACAATAACTGCATTGTTAAGTAACTATTTGTTTAAATACCAAATCAGCAGTATTATCATTTTACTTTCTTATAAATAATTTTCATAGGCAACGTTTGTAAAAAAAACATAAAAAACCTCTTGTTCTAAAATAAACAAGAGGCTTTTTTATAGATGATGTTATCTTAAAATCTTTTCTTAAAATTTCTGTTAGGAGGATTGCTATTTCTTAATCCACCACTTCGGTTATCACCACTTCTAATATCCCCACTTCTATTTCCTGGAACTCTGCCATCGTTTGAGCGATTATTGTTGTTTCTAACGCCACCATTATTGCCACCTCTGTTATCTGCACTACGATTATTTCTTCCACCAAAATTTTGCTGTCTCCTTCCACCATAATCAGTACGCTCTGGTTGTGCTGGACGATGTTTAATATATGGCGTGTTGCTAAATTCTAACTGACCCCCAGTAATAGAATCTAACTCTGTTCTAATGGTTTCATCGTGTACTAATTCTTTATGCCAGTTACTATAACTTAACTTCATATAGTAAGCAATAGAATTAGCAAAAGCTGCCTTTTTCTCTGGATCATTTTCTTGCAAAGCCTTGTCAATAACAAGTTCTAGGTTTTTACCCAAATGAGAAAATCTTGGGTGACGTTTAGGATAACCCATTGGTTGGGTTTTTGCTTTATAAGTAGTTTTTTCTGGAATAGGATAGGGGCTATCGACATCTAATTTAAAATCACTAATAAAAAATAAGTGATCCCAAAGCATATGTCTAAAATCTTCAACATTCTTTAAATGCGGATTTAAAACACCCATTAATTCTATAATAATTTTTGCTTGTTGGTTGCGTTTGTCCTTGTCTTCAATAGTCAGCACATATTCTACCATTCTTTGAATATGGCGACCATATTCCTTCATACTTAAATAATTTCTCGAAGTATTATAATTCATTCTAACTTTTTGTAAACAACAAATATAAAGGAAAACTACTTGGAGTTACAAATGGTGAACAAGTTGGTATAATTGTAATCAAGGCTTTAGCATTTGAAGTTTGTATTATTTTTTTGCTTAAAAGATTGGTTGTGCTTAAAATAAGATTAAGTTTGTAGTGATAATTTTTGATTAAGATTAGATGCATAACTAATTCCTAAGGCAACGAAATTTGTATTTTATGCATCAATATTGTTAAACCGTAACCAAATCATCAATGAGATTCATTATCACGTATCTGCTGCTATTCTTTTTTGCTCTGTCAAAAGTGTCAGCACAAGACCCACATTTTACACAATATTATTCGGCTCCAATGCTAATGAATCCAGCACTTACAGGATTTTTCAATGGAGACGTAAGAGTGTCTGGATGCTACAGAAGCCAATGGCCAAGTATTCAATATCCATACATTACAGGCACAGTTTCAGCAGATGCAAATGCATTAAAAAGTTATATAAAAGATGGAGATATTTTTGGTGTTGGCTTTACTGGTTTGTTTGATAAAAGCAATAATGGAGGACTGAGAACAAATTCAATGTCTGCATCATTTTCTTTTCATAAACTACTAGATCAGTTTGGTGTAAATCGTTTAGGTGTGGGTGCAATGGCAACTTATAACACAAGATTATTAGATTACAGCAAGTTTGTTTTTGGACAACAATTAACACCAATTGGCTTCGATCATAATTTGCCAACAGGCGAGCCTATCAATGGTTTCACTACAAATTATGTAGATTATTCTGTGGGTATTGTTTACTCTGCCATTACAGATGTGTCTAGTTTTTATTCTGGTATAGCAGTCTATCATTTTAATCAGCCAGAAGAATCTTTTAATGGGCCTGTACATAAAATTACACCAAGAATTTCTGCCAATGCAGGAGGAAATTTTATAGTGGGCGAATCTAATAAAATGTTTTTAAGTGCTGCTTATATGAAAGCAGAGTTTACCAGCGATTTAATTTTTGGTGCTGCATTTAGCAAAACATTATCGCAGGTGGCAGATGATAATTATAATTTAATTTTAGGAGGATGGTATAGATTTAATGATGCTGTTTCTCCATACATTGGATTAGAATATAAAAATTTAAGAGGAGGACTTTCTTATGATGTAAACGTATCAAAGCTAACACCAGCAAGCCAATTACGTGGTGGTTTTGAATTATCCCTCACCTACATTTTTACCAAAGACCCCGAAGCCAATGCTCTCAGACAAACACTTTGCCCAAGAGGCAGCAGTCAGTTAAGATGGTTTGGATATTAGGATTATATAATTTTTTAAATTAAGAATGATGAAATTATTTAGATATATATTATTGGTTGGGGTGATGATGGTTTGTGGGAGTGGATATTCTCAAACGAATATTACTATTGCTATACAAACTGGTAGTAATGATACAATATGCAGTAATGGGAATACAGCATTAATTGCAACAGTTACCAATTGTGCAAGCCCCACATATCAATGGTGTAAAAATGGAATCCCTATTTCAAGTGGAGGAACAGGTCAATCAATTTCTTTAAACGCACCAGGTGATGTAGCAAGTGGAGATATTATTACTTGTAGGCAAACAAATACAACTGCACCTTGTAGTTTGGATACATCAAATGGAATAAAAATAGTATACAAGGTAAATCAAGCATTGAATTGGATTAATACAAGTGGAAGTGTAAACCAAACGTTGTGTCAATTTAATGGTATTACTCCAATAAAATTTCAAGTTACTGGAGCTACAAATGCAACAGTTAGTGGTTTGCCAACAGGTGTAACAGGTTCTTACAGTAATGGAGTTTTTACAATTAGTGGAACACCTACACAAAATGGTTCGTTTGGATATCAAGTTCAAACTAGTGGTAGTGGTTTGTGTGGAAGTACTGCACAAACTGGGGGAACTTTGACAGTTTTATCTGGTCCAGCAATTTCATTAAATGGCACAGGAGCTACAACCTTTAATAATCAAGATTATTTTGTAATCTGTGCATCTACTCCTTCTTTATTCACTTTTCTAAATAATACTACAAGTTCTGGAACGATTACTAATTACAAAATTGTATGGGGTGATGGTTCGCCTGATTTTAATAGTTCAACTTTTTCAAGCCCACTTACCCATACTTATCCAGTTGGAATTGATAGTTTGAATTTTAGTGTTACAGTAGGCACTTGTACTCAAACTAAGATATATAGAATATTTGTTGGAAATGTACCTGCTGGTGGGCTTGTTGGAAATGGAGGAGCAACAATTTGTTCAGACCAATCTCAAGTATTTAATCTTGCAAATATTGATAACAACCCACCTGGTACAACCTATACTTTAGATACAAAAGATGGAACAGTCATAACATACAATCACCCAGCCCCATCTAGTATAACAAAATTCTTTACTACATCAAGTTGTGGTACATCGAGTTCAAATGGCAATACAACTTTTAATAACGCATTTGGGGCTTACTTAACTATAGTGAATCCTTGTGGAAGTTTGGGCAGTTCAATTGTTCCAATTTTTGTTTCTCAAAAACCAGTAGCTAACTTTACGAGGTCTGATACAGTTGTTTGTGTTGGAAAAACAATTTCATTCAACTTTAATGGCGTAAAGGGAAACAATGTTGTTAACCAAGTTTGCAAAGGTGGAAAGTTAGTATGGAAAATTACCCCAGGCACCATCAATAACTCATACACTGTTACAACTGGTTCACTTGGAAATGATTTTGGACTTTCTGATGTCGATCTTTGGACTACTGGTACAGATAATATTAATGTTCGATTCGATTCTTTGGGATCCTACTCGATAAAATTAAATGTAGGCAGTGGAGCACTTTGTGGAATTAAAGACACTACATTGATAATTTGCGTCAATCCAACACCAACATCTTCTTTTTCTTTAACAAAAAATATTATTTGTTTAGGAGATACAGCAACTGCAATAAGCACATCAAGCAGCCCTTTATGTGGTAAAACAACTTATCAATGGACAACTTCTTATGCAGCAATAAGTGGTTGTATTCCTTCAACTTCAAATGTTGTTTATACAATTGGTTCAGACACTTCTGCTAATCCTCAATTTCGTTTTAATAATCCTGGTACTTATACAATTAGTTTAGTTACTGGTATAAAAGGTATAAACTGTACATCAACCACTTCTTCTCAAACCATTACTGTTAAAGGAAAACCTAATATTAGTATTAATAATATTGCAAGTGTTTGTCAAGGAGAAAACATTACTCCAACAGCTGCAACACCAACTTGCTATATTTCTTCAGCTACTTACAATTGGGCTTTTGCTGGAGGCATACCTGCAACAGCAAATACATTAAATCCTGGTACAATTAAAATGGATAGTGCAGGTAATAAAATAGTGAGTTTATCTGCAACTAATGAATGTGGCATAACCACAACACAAACTACTGTTATTATCAAACCAATACCTGCAATAGGTTCTGCAATTCCTCATAATCCATCACAATGTACTTTTACAGATGGTTCTATTGATTTAACTGGTTTAATTAATGGTACATCTTACACAATTACTTATGCAAAAAATGGTGGGGGTACAATAACAATTACTAAAGTTGCTGCTGGTGGAATGGTAACAATTACTGGTTTGGGTTCTGGTGTTTATGATAATATAAAAGTTTCTGCTAGTGGTTGTTTTTCTAATCCAGTTGGTCCTGTTAGTTTATCAGATCCTAATCCTCCTGCTACTCCAACAGTTGGCAGTAATTCGCCTTTATGTAGTGGTGCAACTTTAAACTTAACATCAAACACCACAACAACTGGTGCTATTACTTACTCTTGGTCTGGACCAAATAGTTTTTCAAGTTCAGCTCAAAATCCTACCAAATCAAATATTAATGTCAATGCAACTGGTACTTATAGTGTAACAGCTACTTTAGCAGGTTGCACTTCTGCTGCTGGAACTGTAGCAGTTACAATAAATCAAACACCTGCTACTCCAACAGCAAATTACAATAGTCCTATTTGTAGTGGTGCTACATTAAATCTTACTTCAAATACCGCAACAACTGGCACTATAAATTATGCTTGGACTGGACCTAATAGCTTCACAAGTGCTACACAAAATCCAAGTATTACTAGTGTAACAACAGCTGCCAATGGTACTTATAATGTAATAGCAACAGCTACTCCAAGCAATTGTTCTTCTGTTGCAGGTACAGTAAATGTAACAGTAAACCCAACACCAAACATTAGTAATAGTAATGCTACAAATCCTAATACTTGTGGTGGCACTGATGGTAAAATTATTTTGGAAGGCTTAGCATTGAATACTTCATACTTTGTTGTTTATACTAAGGGTGCAACAACAATTACCCCAATTTCACTCTCCTCAAATGCAAGTGGAATTTTAACAATAACAGGGCTTGCTGCTGGAACATACACCAATATAAGTGTAACTTTAAATGGTTGCCCATCAAATACAGTTGGGCCGTTTACACTTGTTGATCCTAATCCTCCTGCAACACCAACAATCACAGTAGTAACAAATATTTGTAGTGGTAAGAATTTAACTTTAACTGCAACTACTTCAACTAGTGGAACTGCAACTTATAATTGGAGTGGGCCAAATGGATTTGCTGCAATAGGAACACCAATAAATATTAATAATATTCCAACTAAATTAGGAGGAGTTTACAACGTAACTGTAACTATTAATGGTTGTACTTCTTCTGCTGGAACAGCAACAGTAGCAGTAGATTCAACACCATTAGCCCCAACAATTATAGGTAATACAACAATATGTAGTGATAGCACTTTAAAACTTACAGCAATAACTGCATCAAGTGGACTAATGACTTACAATTGGACTGTGCCAGTTGGTAGTTTTACAAATACGCCAAACGTTACTATTAATAATGTTACTGCTGCAAATGCAGGTGTTTACAGCGTTACAGCAACATCAGTTGCAAATTGTATTTCTGCAAATGGCACAACAAATGTTACTGTAAATCCAACTCCAATAATTAGTAATTTAACTTTTAAAAATCCTACAGCTTGTGCAACAGCAACAGGAAGCATTAGTTTTAATGTTACCACAACAGGAACTCATATAGTTAATTACACTAAAAATAGTATTAATCAAAATATTAGTTTAAGCCCAGTATCAGGCGTTATTACAATACCTGCATTAACAGCTGGAGTGTATGATAATATTACAGTTACATTGACTTCTTGTCCATCAAATAAATTAGGTCCAGTAACACTATTAGACCCCAATCCTCCAGCAACGCCAATAATAGCAGCTGTTCCAAATATTTGTAGTGGCAAAATTTTGACTATAAATGTTACTAGTCCAATAGTAGGAGCAACTTATAACTGGACTTCAACTTCTGGATTTAGTGGCGTTGGTGCAACTATTAATATTACTAACGTGCCTACTAAATTAGCAGGTACTTTCAGTGTTACAGTTACAGATAGTGGTTGTGTATCAAATGCTGGAAATGTAGTGGTAGCAATTGATTCAACACCATTAGCACCGACTATTACAGGTAATACAGCAATTTGTAGTGATAGTACTTTAAAACTTACAGCAACAACTGCATCTAGTGGAACAATGACTTACAATTGGACTGTACCAGTTGGTAGTTTTACCAATACGCCAACTGTAATAATAAGTAATGTAACATCTGCAAATGCAGGTGCTTATAGCGTTAGAGCGACATCAGTTGCAAATTGTATTTCTGCAAATGGTACAACAAATATTACTGTAAATCCAACACCAGTTATTAGTAGTTTGACTTTTAAAAATCCAACAGCTTGTGCAACTGCAACGGGCAGCATTAGTTTTAATGTAATACCAACAACTGGGATTTATACAGTTAATTATAAAAGAGATGGTGTAGGTTTCACAAGAAATATAGCAGCAATTAGTGGCACAATTACAATTGATACATTAAGAGCTGGTAGTTACACAAACATTTTTGTAATAACAGCCAATGGCTGTCCTTCTAATATTTTTGGTACATTACTACTAGTAGATCCTAATCCTCCAGCAACGCCAATAATTGCTGCTGTTCCAAATATTTGTAGTGGCAAAATTTTGACTATAAATGTTACTAGTCCAATAGTAGGAGCAACTTATAACTGGACTTCAACTTCTGGATTTAGTGGTGTAGGTGCAACTATTAATATAACAAATGTTCCTACTAAATTAGCAGGGACTTTTAGTGTTACAGTTACCGATAGTGGTTGCATTTCAAATGCTGGTAGTGTATCAGTAACAATAGATTCAACACCATTAGCTCCAACAATTACAGGCAATACAGCAATTTGTAGTGATAGTACATTAAAACTTACAGCAGCAAATGTATCTGCTGGAACAATGACTTACAATTGGACTGTACCAGTTGGTAGTTTTATAAATACACCAAATGTTGTTATTAATAATGTAACTGCTGCAAATGCAGGAGCATACAATGTTACAGCAACTTCAACCATTAATACTAATTGCGTTTCAGCAATTGCAACTACAAATGTTATAGTATATCAATCACCAACAGTGAATGTAAAAGATTCTACAAATCCTTCACAATGTGCCACACCAACAGGTTTTATTAATTTGAATGGATTAAATGCAAATACTATATACAACATTTTTTATACGATCAATTCAAGTATAAAAATGCAAACACAAACAAGCGATGGTAGTGGTATTTTAAAATTAGATACTTTAAGGGCAGGAATTTATTCAAACATTTATGTAACGCTAAATGGCTGTCCATCAAAACCTGTGAGAGATGTTACATTGGTTGATCCAAATCCACCTGCAACACCTGTTATTATTGGTGTTGATAGTTTATGTAGTGGAAATAATTTGGTGTTAACCGCAGCAAATCCAATTGCAAATGCAATATACACTTGGACAAAACCAAACAATACAACCACAACAGGAACCTCGTTAACAATCAATAATATTTCAGTAGCTGAATCTGGATTTTATAAATTGTATGTTACATTAAACTTGTGTCAGTCGAAAGATACAAGCCTGTTTGTTCGTGTTGATTCAACACCAGTTGCACCAATCATCGTGACCAATAGTCCAGTTTGTAGCGATAGTACAATAGTGTTGCAAGCATCAACAGTTTCTCCTGGCAGTATGAATTATAGTTGGAATGGAGCAAATAGTTTTGTTAGTGCCTCGCAAAACCCAACAATACCAAATGCCCAGTTAATAAATGCTGGTAGTTATAGCGTTTTTGCAACATCAAAAATTGGAAATTGTATATCTGCAACAAGCAATCAAAATGTGGTTGTTAATGCTTCGCCAAATGTTGCAGCAATGCCAGACACAACCTATAAAGATGGAGTGCCAAGTGGATTGATTGCATTTAGTGGAAGTATTGCTAGCACTACATTTAGCTGGACAAACTCAAATACTGCAATAGGATTGGCTGCTAGTGGAACTGGTGATATTAGTTTCACTACATCTAACACAACACCATTTCCAATATTTGGTATCATAACAGTAACGCCATCTACAAATTTTTGTACAGGCAAACCTATTAGTTTTAAAATTACTGTAAATCCAACCCCAAGATTAACAAGTCCTTTTGCAGATACAATTTGTACTGATAATTTATGGCAATATCAAGCAACAAGTTCAACACCTAATGTAACTTATACTTGGGTTAGAAATATTGTTGCAGGAATTTCAAACCTTGCATCTGCAAGCACAGACAGTAGTGGTGCAATTAATGAAATACTTACAAACACTACAACACAGCCTATTACTGTGCCATATATTTTCAAATTATATTCTCTGGGAAGTGTAAATACTGATACAGTTAAACTAACGGTTAATCCTGATGCAAAAGCCTTTTACACATTTAAAAATGATAAGTTATGTGCACCAGGAATTATTGACACAACAAATATTAAAATACAACCTTATGCATTGGCTAATGGTTCATTTGAATGGTATGCTGATGGCGTATTAATTGGAACTGGATTACAATTTCCAACATATACTATTTTAAATAATGGTGATACTGTTAAAATAAAACTAAAAGCTAATAGTTTGTATGGCTGTAAAAGTGATTCATTTGAACACCAGTTCTATAATGTAAAAACACCTGTTGCATCATTCACAAAATCTATTGCAAACGGATGTGGTCCATTAACTGTTAACTTCCAAAATACAACCACGCCTTTAGCTTATCCAACTTACAAGTGGGACTTTGGTAATGGAAATACATCTACCTCTCAAAGTCCGGTAAACATTGTTTTCAAAGAAGATACCAGCAATAGGAGGGTAGATACAACCTATTACATCAAACTTACGGCTTACACTGAATGTGATAGTATTTCTTATGTAGATTCTGTAACAGTATTTCCAAAGCCAAAAGCCTTATTTCAGCCCGATACAACTGTTGGCTGTTCTATCTTTAAATTCAAAGCATTTAATAATTCTTGGGGACAACACAACACATACACTTGGGATTTTGGAGATAGCACAGCTTTGGTTATTGATACTGCTTATGGCTATTATTATCATAATTTTTACACAGCAGTTACCGATACCTTTAATATAAAACTAAAGGCAGTTAATAAATGTGGATCTGATAGTTTTGAAGTTAAAATTGTTGTATTCCCCAACACCATTGTTCCTAAATTAATTGTTGATGGAAGTAGTAATTATGGCTGTGCACCTTTGCAAGTAAGGTTTGTGAATAATACAGTTGGAGCAAATAAGTTCACCATCAAATTTGGTGATGGTAGTTTGCCTTATTTGTCAAACAAAAATCCAGATACAGTTTATCATACCTATCAAACAGGAGGAACTTATACTGCAACAATGAAGGCTGAGAATGGTTGCACAGATTCTACAGTTTCATTGGCATTAATATTTTATGATAAACCTACAGCTAATTTTTCTACAACCTTTAATCAGTATTGTAAAAAGGAAACGATACAGTTTAAAAATTTATCTGATTCTACCTTAAGTTTTGAATGGTGGTTTGGAGATGGTGGAACTTCAACAAACTTGCATCCAACACATCGTTATTTAGCAGTAGGAAATTACACTGTAACGCTCATTGCAAAATCCACAAACCCAACAGGAGCAGTGTGTACAGACACCATTAGAAAAATAATTGCCATTCGCGATTTGCCAGTAAGTTCTTTTACTATCAATGCAGCTATTCAAAATTGTCAGCCTTATTATTTTGTTGGAATAACGAATTTATTACCATCCGAAATTGCAAACTGGGCTTTCTCTGACCCATTTAGTAATGATACTACACAAGCAGGAAATGTTGGTGTTCATACTTTTAAACAAGTAGGTATTTATAAAGTGCAATTAGTAACAATAAATATTTATGGATGCACTGATACTTCATCAACAAATGTAAAAGTTATTGAAACTCCTAAAGTAGCTTTTGCAATGAGTGATACGTTAAGCTGTATTCCTGGAAAGTCAGTTCTTTGCACCAACCAAACAACATATTCATCTGCTGATGCTGTAAACTATCAATGGTATATTAATGGAGTTTTACAAGCAACAACGAAAGACCTTAACTATAATTTTAACGTGCCTATAACTATTACTGTTGCTGCAAATTTTGTAGTAAAACTGGTTGCTATCAACAGTTATGGATGTCGTGATTCAGCAACTAAATCATTTGTTGTTTATCCTAAAGCACAACCAAGTTTTGTATTGAATGCTGTTGTTGGATGCGTACCATTTAATCTTCAGTTTAATAACACAACACAATATGCAAACCTGTTTAATTGGTATGTAGATGGACAATTATTTTCAACATCTGCAATACCAAATCCAATTGTTTTAAGTAATCCAGCAACAACATACAATATTAAATTAGTTGCAAATCACACGCTAGGATGTGGAGCAGATTCTATTACAAAACAATTCACTACATATACAAAACCTGTAGCAGATTTTCTGATTCCTAATAAAAATTCTTGTACAGGGATTTTAAATATTCAATGCTTCGATTTATCATCTGTTGTTGGTGCAAACATTACAAAATGGAATTGGATTTTTGGGGATGGTGCAACAGATACAATTAAAAATCCAACTCATACTTACACTACAGCGGGGCATTTTAATGTTGGATTAGTAGCAACTGATAATCGTGGTTGTAAATCAGATATTGCTTATCAAACAGTTGCTAATTTTGGTAAACCCAAAGCTAATTTTAGTGTTGGAAATGTTTGTGTAAAAAATCCTTTATTGCCTGTAAACCTTTCTACGCCTGGACTTGGTAGCACTACTATAACAAACTATCTGTGGAATTTTGGAGATGGAAATTATTTAACAGGAAGTCAGCCAATTTATGTTTATCAAAATGAAGGCAATTACATATTAACACTCATTGTAACATCAGATAGTAGTTGTGTTGCAGATACAATGATGAAAACTGTAACTGTCTATGGCAAACCAACTGCTAATTTTAAATTTGAAAATAATTGTGTGAAAG
Organism: Chitinophagaceae bacterium; assembly: GCA_025363355.1. Classification (GTDB taxonomy): domain Bacteria; phylum Bacteroidota; class Bacteroidia; order Chitinophagales; family Chitinophagaceae; genus CAIVPM01. Next base: position 15,753 of record JANYEB010000089.1, read on the forward strand.
AGAATACGCTCTTTACCAATACTAGTTTGTATGGCTTTGGGCAAACTGCTATAGGCAATTCAAAATGGACATTTGGGGATGGAGGAACAAGCAATAATTTCAACGCTGCTCACATATTTAATGCAACTGGAGATTATGTTGTGCAGCTTGCAGTCTCAGGTAATCGTTGTCCCAATTTAACAGATAGTGTTAAGAAAGTTGTAACTGTTCACAAGCCAAGAGACCCAGTAATTTACCCAAGAATAGAAGGAGTGAGAGGAACGCCAATACAGCTTTATGCTTTATCAGGTGGGGTTCAATATAATTGGATACCAATAATAGGATTAAACAATGCAGGCATTCAAAACCCAATTGGAAACTATGATGTTTCTCAACCTAATGTCATTAGTTATACAATTAGCATTACCGATTCTTTAGGATGCAAAGTGAAGGATAAACAAGAAGTGTGGCTATTTGCAGATGCTGATATTTTTGTGCCAACTGCATTTACACCAAATAGCGATGGTGCTAATGATATTTTAAAACCACTCTATGTAAATATTGCTAAAGTGAATTATTTTAGAATATTTGATAGATGGGGTAAAGTTGTTTTTGAAACTAGTGATATGGGCAAAGCTTGGGATGGAACTTTAAATGGAAGTAATCTGCCAATGGAAACTTATTCTTGGATGATTTCTGCTATCACTCAACAAGGCAAAGAACTAATTAGAAAAGGAAATACTACTTTAATAAGAAACTAACCTGCTTAAATAATTGATAATAAAAAAGCCGTTATTATTTATTGATAACGGCTTTTTTATTTATAAAGATAAATTAATGAGATAAAGTTTTTGTATCATAATCGATTCCTTGTTTCTTTAAAATTGAACTTGCTTTAATAGCATAAAAAGCTAAATATGCAAAGCAAACAACACCAACAATGTAACTGTATTGAATACCAATTTTATCTGATAGTAAACCTTGTAACCAACTAACAATTCCACCACCCATTATCATCATAATTAATAAGCTACTTCCTTGGTTGGTATTTTTGCCTAAACCAGCAACAGCAATTGTAAAAATACAAGGCCATAAAGTGCTACAAAATAATCCAACACTAATAAATGCATAAGCACTTACAATACCAGAAGTAAGCATTCCAATGATTAATGCTAGTATTCCTGCAACAGAAAAAATAAGCAACATTTTTACTGGGTTATTATCGCTTAAAATATCTGCAACAATCATCACAG
>JANYEB010000094.1 GCA_025363355.1 Chitinophagaceae bacterium
ACTTCTATCTTTGTGTTTAAATGAAATACCCTCTTGCTGTAAAATGATGCACGAACTGTCTTTTGAAAATGGCATACAGTAATAACGATAACTATCATTTTATTGTATTGAATAACCAAAAATTTTATGGGTAAACTTTAGCTTGGTGCAGATGATTATGGAATGAAAAAATATGTATTTGTGATACTAAAAACAGGTAGTAATAAAACAACTGATAAACAGTTTATAGATAGTATGTTCAGTGGACATATGAAAAATATTGGCAAACTTGCAGAGATGGGAAAGCTTGTTGTTGCAGGCCCAATGCTGGCAAAAAATGAAAAGGAATATCGTGGCATTTTTGTTTTAAATACAGCAAGTTTAGATAAAGCAAAAGCTCTACTTCAAACCGACCCAGCTATTTATTCTAATTTGTTAGAAACTGAAATGTACAGTTGGTATTGTTCTGCTGCATTGCCAATGTTTTTGCCTTTTCACGATAAAGTAAAAAAGAAAAGTTTTTAGTTGAGTTTGTAATCTTCTGTATCATTTTTCCACATTCTACATTTTCTATTTCATAACGATTACTTTGCAAATTGTTGCAATGGTAAATTGTGTATTAAAATCAATAAATCGTAAATAATAATGGCATCAAATTATAACGAAGAAGATATTAAAAGCCTCGATTGGAAGGAACATATCAGGCTTAGACCAGGAATGTATATTGGCAAACTAGGCGATGGTAGTGCCAGCGATGATGGTATTTATGTGTTGGTAAAAGAGGTTATTGATAACTGTATTGATGAACATACAATGGGTTATGGTAAGCACGTTGATGTTACACTTTCGCAAAAGGTGGTAACGATTCGAGATTATGGTCGTGGTATTCCTTTGGGTAAGGTTGTTGATGTGGTGAGTAAGATAAATACTGGTGCTAAGTATGATAGCAAAGCCTTTCAAAAAAGTGTTGGGCTAAATGGAGTAGGAACCAAGGCTGTGAATGCTTTGAGCAGTTATTTTAAAGTAGAAAGTTTTAGAGAAGGCAAGGCAAAAGTGGCTGAATTTGAACGTGGTGTTTTAACAAAAGAACATAAAGAAACTACCACCACAGAAGAGAATGGAACACTGGTAACTTTTATTGCAGATGAAAATATTTTTCATAATTATAAATTTCTTCACGAGTATTTAGACAATCAATTCTGGAATTATTGTTACCTCAATGCAGGGCTTGTCATCAACTTTAATAGCAAGCGTTATGTAAGTAAAAATGGTTTGTTGGATTTGCTTACAAGAAAGACAAATGCCGATGAACTTCGTTACCCTATTATTCATTTAAAAGGAGAAGATATTGAAATTGCATTGAGCCATAATAACGATTATGGAGAAGATATTTTTTCGTTTGTAAATGGTCAATATACCACACAAGGAGGAACGCATCATCAAGCATTTAGAGAAGGTTTTGTAAAAACAATTCGGGAATTTTATAAGAAGGATTATGATGTAGCAGATATTCGCCAAAGTATTGTTGCTGCTGTATCCGTGAGGGTTCAGGAGCCTGTGTTTGAAAGCCAAACCAAAACAAAATTAGGTAGTAGTGTGGTAAGTGAAGGTGGCCCAAGTATGAAGAAATTTATTGAAGATTTTTTATCAAAAGAATTCAATAATTATTTGCATAGAAACACACAAGTTGCTGATGCTTTAAAACGCAGAATTGAACAAAGTGAAAAAGAAAGAAAGGAGCTAAGTGGCATTAGAAAATTGGCAAATGAACGTGCTAAAAAAGCCAATCTACATAACAAAAAGTTACGTGATTGTCGTGTACATTTAAACGACGAACCTCCAACAAAAAACAGGGAAGAATTTTTAGCCAATCAACAAAACAGTACCATATTTATTACCGAAGGAGATAGTGCAAGTGGCTCTATTACCAAAGCTCGTAATGTTAACACACAGGCTGTGTTTAGCTTGCGTGGTAAGCCTTTGAATAGTTATGGGATGACGAAAAAAGTGGTGTATGAAAACGAAGAATTTAACTTGTTGCAACACGCTTTAAACATAGAAAATGGATTAGAAGAATTACGTTATAAAAATATTGTAGTAGCTACCGATGCTGACGTTGATGGTATGCACATTCGTTTATTATTAATGACTTTCTTTTTACAATTCTTCCCCGATCTTGTAAAACAAAACCACGTTTTTATTTTAGAAACCCCATTGTTCAGGGTTCGTAATAAACAAGAAACTATTTATTGCTACGATGAAACAGAAAAGCAAGCAGCAGTAAAAAAACTGGGCAATAAACCAGAGATAACACGTTTTAAAGGTTTGGGTGAAATTAGCCCCGAAGAATTTGAAAGATTTATTGCAGCAGATATGCGTTTGCAGCCAGTGTTGCTTGAAG
>JANYEB010000144.1 GCA_025363355.1 Chitinophagaceae bacterium
TATTTAGAAGATCCTTTAGCTGAAGAAATTTTAAATCTCAATGTAAAAAATGGTGATGTTTTAATTGCTCAACTTGATAAAGAAAATGGTAAAATATTTTTTGATATTAAACGAAACGAATCACAAGCTATAGAAGCAGAATCTAAATAAAACATTGAATAAATAATGAAAATGCCAACTTTTAAGTTGGCATTTTCATTATTTATTTTCTTTCAATTTCAACTCCCAATCCCAGGCAGTTTTCATCATATCTTTCAACGTATATCTAACTTGCCAGTTAAGTTTTTCTATTGCAAGATTGTTGTTTGCATAAATAGCAACAACATCTCCACTTCTCCTTGGCCCAAATTCATAATGTAGCTTTTGATTGCTTACTGCTTCAAATGCATGAATGGCTTCTAAAACAGTAACACCATCACCTGAGCCTAAATTTAAAATTTCTGGGTTGTGAATCTCATTTGTTTCAATAAGATATTGAAGTGCTAAAGTATGAGCAGATGCAATATCACAAACGTGAATGTAGTCTCTAACACAGCTGCCATCTCTTGTATCGTAATCACTGCCATGAACAAACATTTTTGGAATTTTACCAATAGCAGTTTGAGTTATAGCAGGAACTAAATTCATTGGTTTGCCAATTGGCAATTCTCCAATATGTGATGATGGATGAGCTCCAACAGGATTAAAATATCTTAATAAAAAAGCTTTAGTTGCAGTTGATTTCTTTACAAAATCCTCAATGATTCTTTCACCAACTTGTTTGGTATAACCATAAGGAGATTCTGCTTTTTTTTGTGGAGTTTTTTCTGTAACACAAACATCATCTGGGTTTCCATAAACAGTGCAAGAAGATGAGAAAACAAAATTAGCAACCTTAAATTCATCAACACATTTTAAAATGTTTGTTAAAGAACCAATGTTGTTGTGATAGTATTTTAAAGGATTTTCTACAGATTCGCCAACAGCTTTGAATGCAGCAAAATGAATTACTCCAACAATATCTTTATGTTGATCAAATATCGAACGTGTTGCTTCTAAATTTGTTAAATCAATATTGTAGTTAGCGATTTTCTTGCCAGTAATTTTTTCTATGCCGTCAAAAACTGTTTCAACAGAGCAAGAGAAATTGTCTGCACTAATAACATCAAATCCATTTTGTAATAAATCAACAATTGTATGTGAACCAATATAACCAGCACCCCCAGTAACTAAAATCTTTGACATCATTTCTATTTGTTGCAAATTAAGTATCAAAACAAGTAAAATGCAAATTTCCACTTAAGCAATGTTGATATAACGATTGCATTTATTTTTTTTCTTTTAAAACACATATAAAATAGCAAAACCATTTCGGTAAATAAGCATCAAACATATATTTGCAGCTATGGCAGCTGAAAATAACTTACAAGCAATAATTGCTCACGCAAAAGAATATGGTTTTGTATTTCAATCAAGTGAAATATATGATGGATTAGCAGCAGTGTATGATTACGGCCCTTGGGGTAGTGAATTAAAGAAAAACATTAGAGATTTTTGGTGGAAATCAATGACACAAATGAATGATAATATTGTAGGTATTGATGCTGCTATATTTATGCACCCAACTACTTGGAAAGCTAGTGGACACGTTGATAATTTTAGTGATCCAATGATTGATAACAAGGATAGTAATAAACGTTATCGTGTAGATCATTTAATTGAAGCTTTTGCAGATAAATTGAAAGAAGAAAATAAAGAGGATGCTGCGAAAAGTTTATTAAGTGAAATGGAAAAGTTAGAAGCAAATGTTGATTATGATGGTTTGAAAAAACTAATTATTGATAACAATATCAAATGTGCAATCAGTGGCACTTGCAACTGGACAGATATTCGTCAATTCAATTTAATGTTTGATACAAAGCTTGGCAGTGTTACTGATGAAGCTGATACAATTTATTTAAGACCAGAAACTGCACAAGGCATTTTTGTTAATTTTTTAAACGTGCAAAAATCTGCACGTATGAAAATTCCTTTTGGTATTGCACAAACAGGTAAAGCATTTAGAAATGAAATTGTAGCCAGACAATTTATTTTTAGAATGAGAGAATTTGAGCAAATGGAAATGCAGTTTTTTGTTCGTCCTGGCACAGAAGGTGAATGGTATAAAATATGGAAAGAAGAACGTTTGAAGTGGCATCTGAGTTTAGGAATTAGTGCAGATAAATATCGCTTTCACGATCACGTTAAATTAGCTCACTATGCTAAAGAAGCTTGTGATATTGAATACGAATTTGGATTTGGTTTTAAAGAAGTAGAAGGAATTCATAGCAGAAGTGATTTTGATTTAAAACAACATCAGGAATACAGCAAAAAGAAACAACAATATTTTGATGCAGATATTGATGCTGCCACAGGAAAGCCTTATGGCAACTACATTCCTTATGTAATTGAAACATCCATTGGATTGGATAGAATGTTTTTGCTTATATTAAGTAATTCATATCAAGAGCAAACCTTAACAAAAGAAGATGGCTCAACAGATATCAGAACTGTATTAAATATTCCTGCAAAACTTGCTCCTAATAAATTAGCTATTTTGCCATTGATGAAAAAAGACGGATTAACTGAAATAGGTAAGAAACTTTTGGAAGAATGTAAGTCTTCTTTTAAATGCTTTTACGAAGAAAAAGATGCTATTGGAAAGCGTTATAGAAGACAAGATGCTATTGGTACGCCGTTTTGTGTAACAATTGATTTTCAAACTCAGGAAGATAATACCGTAACTATTCGCCATAGAGATAGTATGACACAAGAAAGAATTGCTATTAGTGAAGTGAAAAACTTGGTGCTAAATGCAATCTTATAACTTCTGATTTTAGATTTTAAACTTACTGAAACCTCATTACATTTTGTTTTGAGGTTTTATTTTTCTTTTATGCTCAAACTACTGCTATCACTATATTTTACTTGTTATTTCTGTTATATTTTTTATACCAGAGTGCCAGATTATTTTGATGGAGAAACTGTAATGGCAATAGTAAAGATTAATAGTAAAACAAATGACGCTTTGGCAAATTATACCATTGCTTCAAAGCAATATCAAATCAACGCAGATTATCCTTTAAGAAAACTTAAAGATGGAGAAAGTGTTGAATTAGTTTATAATCCATCAAAGCCTGAAATGGCTGCTGTATATAGTTTGTGGGGTTATTGGTTTAGTTGGGGAGAGCTAATAATGTCTGTTGTTTTATTACTTGGTCTTTATAAACTAGCAACATCAATCACACAAAACCCAACTGAACAGGCATTAAAAGATCAAATGGAAACTACTGACAAGCCCAAAAAGAAATATGATTAATCTGTTTTCTTTTTAATAGATGAAGCTCCAGTTGCATTTGCTTCAACATTGGTAGGCGTTCCTTTATATCTTATGCTACTTGCACCACTAGCTTCAGCTTTCAATTCTTTTCTAACACCAATGCCAATACTGCTTGCACCACTTGCTTCTGCTACACAGTTTTCAACTTCAAAATCGTAGCTTTTAATGCTGCTTGCACCACTTGCTTCAATATTTGCTGAAGATGCAAAACCAACTATGCTGGCACTGCTTGCACCACTTAAATCTATTTTAATAGTTGTTGCTGAAATATTCCCTTTAATGTTACTTGCACCACTAATGTCAACTTTTAAATTACTACTCTTCAGCACCTCATTTATTTTAACACTGCTTGCTCCAGACGCTCCCAGAAATTCAATGTTTTTAATAGATACATAAGCTTTCACTTTTTTATCTTTCCAACTAAAGCCATTCCAAAACCCATTGTCAACAGAAATATGCAGAATGCCATTTTTAACTTCGGTCTTAATTTTTTTATTTTCACTTGCATCGCTGCAACTAACAGCAACTGCATCTTCATTACCTTGAGAAATATATAAGGTAATGGCGTTGCTAACTTGAACACCTTTAAAAGCAGCAACAGTTCTTTTTTCAGCATTAGCATCATTCACTAATGTTCTTACTTCTGGTTGTGCATTACAACTGCTTGAAAATAAAACAAACATTAGTAACGGTAGTAATATTTTTTTCATTGAAATTTCTTTTAAGAAATGAATTGATGGTTGATAAACGTGCCTAAGAAACAAAAGTTACAGTAAGGTTTAAATTGAATTTTATCCACCCAAAATTGCAAACTTGCTTTTAGGTCTTAAATCAATTAACCACTTGAAACCTTTAACTTGTAAATCACTATGATTAACTTGATTTAGTGGGAACATTGTTCCTTGAAGGTTGTTAATGAAAATAACCTTTTCAGGCTTGTTATTTATAAATTCTATATTGATAACATCTGCAGCTGACTGATTAACGCCAACTAATTTTTTCTGTTCATCTTCGGCATAATAAACATTTTGTGCTGGGCTTCCTTTGGTTTTTAAAACATCAATGTGTTCGCCTTTGAAGTATCCTGTAATGTTATTGCCTCTTAATTGATTAAAAAAATTGCCATTAACCTTGCTAATTGCCATTGCATTTTCAAATACAACCATTTTTTCTGGGTTTCTATTTTTTACAAAAAGATACATTGTATCGCCAGTAATTTGATTGTCTTGAGCCCAAGCAATTGGATTATTGAATAATCTTAAAACAGAATCTGTTGAACTGTAAAACATACTATCAGCAATAGCTTGCAAAGAATCGTTAAAAATTCTAACGTGATTATATGCTTCAAAATACCTGTCGTTACTACTGTCTTTATCAAACTTAACCACATAATTACCCTTTGATGTATCTCGCAGCATTGGTACATTTTTTACCTTTTGCAATTGAGTAAATCTTGCAGAAAATAAAGTATCAGCAGAAATATAGGTTGTATCATTTTCTTGCTTTAACAAAAGAATTGGCTTTTCTGTGGCAAGTATGGTTTTTGTTTTACTATTAGTTTTTATGTCATTAGCAACTAAATCAAATCCACTTAAAGAATCCTTGCTTCTATAAACCGCATTCCCTCTAAACTGAGCTTTACCTGTGCTATCTTCAAAAGCCATATCATCTGCACATAAAGTGTAGGTACTATCATCAATACAACTTCTTTTTGCAAATTGTGCCTTCTTGGTTTTGGTATCGTAAAAACCTTCTTTGGTAAAGACTCTTCTTTTGCCATTAAAAATGGTAGTAGGAGAGACGAAGTTTGTGATTTCTGTATTGATATTATACAGCATTGTATCAGTAAAAATCTTAGTATCTGGACTATTCATTTCTACTTTATTATAAAAATAAACATCTCTTGTATCACCATAATAATAACCATCTCTACTTGTGATAGTTGTTTGACGATTTACTATTTTACCACCATTATGATAAGTACCCATTTTAATACCAACATCATAGTCTAAATCGTTGGTGGTAAGCGTTCCTTTACCATCAGTTAATCTTACATTATTTTTAAGAAAAGCTTTTTTATCTTTTCCATAATATTTTAAATAATCTGCGTAAGTATGAACACTATCAGCATCATTAATATGCACGTGACCAAAAGCTTCTAAGTAGTTTTCTTTTTGATTTAATACAATACTATCTGCATCAAAAAAAGTTTTTTCTTGTTGCACTTTAGCATTACCAGCAAGAGAAATAAATTTGCCTGTTGAATCTTTATCTTGAAAATTATACCTGTCTGCCTGAATAATTATGATTGTGGTGCCAGGCTTTAATGTGTCTTTAATGGCAGTTCTTTGAGCAAAAGAAAAGAAAGGAAAAAAGAGAAGCAGTATTGCTAATTTAATCGTTTCTTGTTTCTTGTTTCTTGTTATAATATTGTTTGGAGTTTGGGGTTTGAAGTTGTTGGTTATATTATTTTTTATTGAATTATTTTCTTGCTTACGCTTTAGTCCATAAATCATAAATCTTAAATCGTACATCGTAAATTGTTATGGGTTAGCTGGTTCCAATGGTGCTTGCAATGCCCCTGTTTTATCTTTCTTTCCAAAAACAGATAAACTAACATAACGCTTAGGGTGGGTTCTTAAATCATCCATTAAAATATTAGCACTTCTAACGGTATTTGTAAGATTGTTGTAGAGTGATTTATCATTCATCAATAAACCAAGAGAACCGTTGGTGCTATTAAGTTTAGAAACAACGCCATTCAAATTATCAATAGCAGCTTTCAGGTTATTTACTGTCCCTTTAAAATCAGCTTCACTTAAATTTTCTGTAGTGTTTTTTACATTATCAAGCGTAGCACTAATTTTCTCATTTTGTTTAGCAAGGTTATTGGTAAAGCTGCTAACATTATCCATACTTTTTGCAATAGAACCATTTTGCTTTTCCATCATACTGTTTAAAGATGCAGATGATTGAGAAAGTTGATCAGTAATCTTAGCAATATTTGCAATAGCTGACTGTAGATTTACTTTTGAATTGGGATCAAAAATGCTATTAATATTTTTTAAAGATTCATCAAGTGTTTTTAAAGTTGCTTTTAGGTTATCTGCAATTGGTGTGAGTTGCTTTGCAATAGTACCCATTAGTCCTAGACTAGTGTCAGACTTAATATAATCGCCGCTTTTAAGTAGCACTTTGGTATTGCCTAAATTGATATCAACTTGTGGTGTACCTAATGGATTGTCAGATATAGAAGCGGTAGAATTATCAGGAATATTATAATTGCTGTTTAACTTAATGCCCACCAAAATTGTTTTTAAGTTTTCATCTTCATTTTCAATTTCGTAAACACTACCCACCTGAAAACCATTCACACAAACTGCATTTGATACTTTTAGTGATTTAATATCAGTGAACTTAGCATATAAAAAATTACCTGTTTTAAACAAGCTTCTACCTTTTAAGAAATTGTAACCCAATACTAATAAGGTGATAGCAATAGCTGTTAAAGCACCAACTTTGGTTTCATTCGAAATCTTCATACAGCAAATCTAAGGGGGAAAATAATAGTTGTGTATTTGTTGGGAAATTTTTAACGTATATCTATTCCTATTTTCCAATATTGGAAATTTAGAATATCTCTAAAATTCCCCTTTTAGGGTTAATGGCAACACTTTACATTTGCACTCTAAACAATTGCAAAATGTCCACAACAACTATTTCTAAATACGACCCAATAAAATATAAAACACCCACTGGCTCTACATTAAACTGTAAAGGCTGGGTGCAGGAAGCAGCATTAAGAATGTTGTTGAATAATCTTGACCCTGAAGTAGCAGAACGACCAGATGATTTAATTGTATATGGAGGGCGTGGAAAAGCAGCAAGAAATTTTGAGGCACTCGATTTAATTATTAAAGGCTTAAAAGATTTGAATGATGATGAAACTTTATTAATTCAAAGTGGTAAACCTGTTGGCATTTTAAAAACACATACTGATGCTCCAAGAGTGTTGTTATCAAATTCTCAATTGGTTCCTAATTGGGCAAACTGGAAACACTTTGATGAGTTAGAGAAAAAAGGTTTGATGATGTATGGACAAATGACTGCTGGCTCTTGGATTTACATAGGTAGTCAAGGTATTGTACAAGGAACTTATGAAACCTTTGCTGCTATTGCAGATAAGCATTTCAATGGCTCATTAAAAGGAACATTAACTGTTACTGCTGGACTTGGTGGAATGGGTGGAGCTCAACCACTTTCTATTACAATGTGTGATGGTGTTGCATTGTGTGCAGAGGTAGAAGAATGGCGTATTGATAAACGCATTGAAACAAGATATTTGGACGTAAAATATACAGATATTGACGAAGCCATTGATGCTGCATTGGAAGCAAAATTGCAGCAAAAGCCTTTAAGCATAGGTGTTTTGTGCAATGCAATACAATTGTTAGATAGATTGATTGATAGAAATATTACTGTTGATGTATTAACAGATCAAACATCTGCACACGATCCATTAATTGGTTATATTCCTCATACTTTAACCAATGAACAAGCAAACGTTTTACGAGAAACAAACAAAGAAGAATACTTGGAGTTGAGTTATGAAAGTATGCACCAGCACGTAATGTTGATGATAGAATTAATGGAACGTGGTGCTATTACTTTTGATTATGGAAACAACCTTAGAGCAAGAGCAACGGAATATGAAATCAAGAATAATTTATTTACTGAAATAAGAGAACAAAATGCAGATTCTTTAACACCTCCTTTAGGTGGTAGAAGTTCATCATTTCCTGGTTTTGTGCCTGCATATATTCGTCCATTATTTTGCGAAGGGAAAGGACCTTTTCGTTGGGCTGCATTAAGTGGAGACCCAGCAGACATAGCTGTTACAGACGAAGTAATTATGAATATGTTTCCTGAAAATAAAGGTATGTTGCGTTGGATGAAAATGGCAAAGGAAAGGATTGCTTTTCAAGGATTGCCTGCACGTATTTGCTGGTTGGGTCAAGGTGAAAGAGAAAAAGCTGGACAAGCATTTAACGAATTAGTAAGAACAGGAAAAGTGAAAGCACCTATTGTTATTGGTCGTGATCATTTAGATACAGGTTCTGTGGCTTCTCCTAATAGAGAAACTGAAGCTATGCTTGATGGCAGTGATGCAGTGGCAGATTGGCCAATTTTAAATGCATTGGTAAATACAGCAGGTGGTGCTAGTTGGGTAAGTTTGCATCATGGTGGTGGTGTAGGAATGGGCTATAGCATTCATAGTGGAATGGTAATAGTTGCAGATGGCACAGATGCAGCAGCAGCAAGACTTGCAAGGGTTTTAAGAAACGATCCAGGAATGGGAGTAATAAGACACGCAGATGCTGGATATGATATTGCAAAAGAAACAGCTAAGGAACATAAACTTTCATTAGTTGATAGGCTGAATAGTTAATCAGTTTATTAGTTAATTGGTTTATTTGTAAAACACTTTGCGTCTTTGCTTCTTTGTAGCTTTGCGTGAAATAAATCGGAAATTAAAAATCATTAAATCGTAAATAATATGGCATCATTCGACATAGCAAGTAAAGTTGATTTGCAAACATTAGACAACGCTATCAACACCGTAAAAAAAGAAATTCAAAATCGTTTCGATTTTCGTGGTTCTCATTTTGAAATGGAACTAGACAAAAAGAACTTCGTTATTAAAATAGAAGCAGAAAGTGATATGAAAATACAGCAAGTAACTGATGTAATCCTTTCTCGTGGCATCAAGCAAGGTATTGATGGCAATGCTTTTGACTTTAGTAAAGAAGCTTATCCAAGTGGAAAAGTTGTGAAGCAAGAAGTAGCTGTACGCAATGGTTTAAAACAAGATGATGCAAAAAAAATCGTAAAAGCTATTAAAGACAGTGGCCTAAAAGTACAAGCTGCAATTATGGACAACATCATTCGTGTTACTGCTAAAAAGATTGACGACTTACAAGATGTAATTTCACTATGCCGTAGCAGCAATTTTGAAATTCCTTTACAGTATGAAAATATGAAGAATTAAGATGTTTTAAGGTTTTAACCATTTTAATATTTAGCCCAAGAAAATACTTTCTTGGGCTTTTTTTATTGTTTTTTCTTTCTATAAATAATTTTCAATACAGTATCTGGTTAAGCAATAGACTGTTATAAAACGCTAATTTCATAAGGGTATTTTAAGGCTGTTCATACATGCATTAAGATAGTTTAGCCGATTAAATTATTTTATATGAAACACATAATTATTCTCTCAATTCTTGCAATTAGTCTATTCACAACGCCTCAAAAATCCTATGCTTGGGGCAGGCAAGGTCACAGCCTTGTGGTAGAAATTGCCTTTCATTATATGGATAGTACAACGCAAAAAAAAGTAGCTAAATTTTTAAATGGAATGACTATTGAAGACGCTGGTTCTTGGATGGATAATGTTAGATCTGATCATGCTTATGATTATTTGAAACCAGACCATTATATTAATATTGAAAAAGGAGAAGTTTACATAGCAGACAATAAAGACAATATTGTTAACGAACTAAATAAAGTTATCAGCGAACTAAATAAATCTGAAACGTTAACAGATGCCAATATTCAAACAGACTTATTAATTCTAATGCATTTAATTGGCGATTTACATCAACCACTACACGATGGTTATGGTAGCGATAAAGGTGGCAATACAGATCAGGTTTCTTTTATGAATAAAGGAACCAATATCCACGCTGTTTGGGATAGTGAAATTATTAATTATAAAAATGTTGAACTAAATGATTGCATACAATTCAATAATTACCAACCTAAAGAATTAGTTGCTCTAGATAAACTTGATATTATTGAATGGATGAATGAAAGCAGGTCACTTTTAGACAAGGTTTATGACTACAAAGGAAATAAAATAGATGAAGCGTACATCAACGCAGATGTTAGCATTATTGAAAAGCAACTATTAATTGCAGGATTAAGGCTAGCAGACATATTAGAACATCTATTTAAAAATATTAATCGTGAGCCAACTTTTGCTATTGAAAAGAAAGAAATTTTATCTGTTGGAGTAGAGGGACTTGAGCAGTATGAAGGCAAGCTAGTAAAAGTTTGCACCAAAATCTATGGAACTAAATTCTTAGATAATTCTGGTGGAAAGCCAACCTTTCTAAATGCAGGTGCTGCTTTTCCTAATTCTCCATTAACCATTTTAATTTGGGGCGATAACAGAAAGAATTTTAAAAAATCTCCAGAAAAATACTACGATGGAAAAGATGTTTGTATCACAGGAAAAATTGTGATGTATAAAGGCAAGCCAGAAATAATTGTTACAAAAGAAGATGAAATTGAAATAAAATAATGATGGCAAATTAGTTTAACAAAAGCCTCGTCAAATTGATGAGGCTTTTGTTTATAGTTAAGTGATATACTTTCAATAAATCTAATTATTATTGTCTTGTAATTGAATCAACAGATTCAATATTAACCTTTAACAGATATGCCAAAACTATATGCTAAACTGCTGGTTGTTTTTCTTTTAACAACATTGTTTGCAACAGCACAAAATACACAAGACAGTCCTATACAATACCTGCTTAAAAAAGCAGAAGATGCTATTCAAAAAAAGGAATTCAAAGAAGCATTGGATGCTTTAGAAGCAGCCGAACTAGTTTGCCCATCTTGCTTAACGCCTCACTTTAAAAAGGCAATGATGTATGCCGATATGAATGATTTTAAAAGTGCAGAAAAAGCAATGAAAGTTGCTTATAAAATCAATCCACGTAACACCAATAATATTTGGTATGCTGTTTTAATTGATTGTAAAAAAGGTTTGTTTAAAGAAGCTATAACCACGGTACAAAATCTATTAGCAAATGAGACAACTGAGGCTGGTATTAAAAACTGGAACAGACTTAAATCAATAGTACTAACTCGTGAATTAATTTTTGAAGAAAATAAAATTATTGCTATTGTAGCAAAGGGCAATAATGCCATCAATGATTATGATTTCGAATTGGCCTTACATTATTTTGATTCAGCTAGCAATATTTGCCCCAACTGTGTAGAGCCACACCTTAGAAAAATAATTGCATATACCGAACTAAAAGATTTTGATAATGCAGATAGAGAACTAAGAGCAGCATCTGTTTTAAGTTATGGCGAAACGCAAGTTAATAGGTATGCAGCCATTATTAAAGAACGTAAAGGCTTGCTTGATGAAGCTTTGGTGGATATACAAATGCTCATTGATAAAGACACCACCACTCGTGGACAAGCCAATTGGCTTGGTCTTAAAGCAGAGCTTGAAATGAAGAATAAAAGATATGTTGAAGCCTATAACGATAACTGCAAAATCTATAGCCTGAACCCAAGACAAAAACACACTTTGTATTTAATGATGCTGCACGAAATACATACCAATAAAAACGAGGAATTAGCAGCACACATAAAAGAGTTCACACTAGAAAATGCCAATATAGATGCTGCACGTTACTACTACGATAAAGGCTATTTATACTACGAGCTAAAAGATTACAAAACATCTTTATCAAATTTTGAGGAATACTTAAAACTGCTACCACAAAATGCCAATGGATTATCTATGCGTGCTATGACAAAAGTATTGAGCGATTCAACAGCAGATGGACTAACAGATGCTAATCTTGCAGTGCAACTTCGCCCCAACAGTGCAGATGTATGGAATAACAGAGGGTTTGTTAAAATATTAATGGGCAGTTACACCGATGCTATTGGAGACTTAACAAAAGCTATGATATTAAACCCAAAACTTACCAATGCATACAATAGTCTGGGTTATATATACTATAAAATTGGCGGTAAAGAAAACTACGATAAGGCTCTCTTGAATTATAATAAAGCTATGGAACTAGGTGGTAAAGATTACAAGCCCTACTGGAAATATAAAGAAGCAATAATAGGGAAGAAGGGGTAGGTTGGATCACAGAATACGCTGATACTACTGATGTTTTAATTCACTTCTTCAATAATTAGATTCGTCTCTGCAAGTCTGTTTACTTGGCAGCAAAGTCTGGGCGTGCATAGGATTCCAGAAAGCCGCACACCGAACAACGGTAAGTACCTACTGGAACGCACTTTTCCCCTGGTACTTTCGTACCAGTCCAGAAAGCCTTTTCCGGTGCTCCCTTAACCCAGTTGATGACACTACGCTGACCTCCATCTGCTCGGTCGAAGATAAACCCCTGTAACATCACGTTGTTGCACTTGGGACACTGAATCGCTTCCGTACTCAAACCTTCGGAAGTGGAATTGGAAGAATTTGTCATACACCAAATATATTGTTTTTCTATTGGTTTGTGTCCTCATAAACCGAAATTACTGTGGTGGGAGATGGCAGCTGCAATTAGAAAATCATAGTTATGCTGATGTTGCAGGCTTATTCTCTTCATTATATTCCTTTACTAATTTCTCCAACTCGATGGTTATATTTTGTGCATTATTTTCGGTTGCAACAGTTGCAAAAATTAACTTTGACACTTTATCAAAATACTCCTCAGAAAGAAGAATATTTCTATATTGAACGAGTGTAAATGATGATGAATAACTAAAATAATCATTTATTGTTGACATAATTTCTTCAAATGGCTGTAGAACTTTTTGTGTTTTAGTCACATCGTTGAGATCATCAATTGTGTAGTCTAGTTCTTGTTCAAAAAGTTCCTTTATTTTTACTATGTACTTCTTTCTTTTTTGAGAGTTAATGTTGTCAATATTTAAAAACTTATTTACACTATCCCAAATAGTTTGTGTTTTCTCGTGAATATTATTACTGTCCATTAATGATATGAAATCATCAGTAATTGCTTTTGGATTAATTTTTAAATTAAGAAGTGAATAATGGTTTAAGAATCTTGCTGGATTAAAAAGGTGAAAAGAAATAGCATTATTACGTTTATATTTATTAATATATTCTTTTCTAAATTTTGTAAATATTTTATCCCATGTGAGAAAAAAAGGCTCAATTGGATGTAAGTCTGCATTAGTTAAATGGCAAATCATTACAGAGTCATTATCAATAGCATTTTTAGGTCTGAACTTAAAATTCTCGCTATCTAAAACCTTGTATAAAACTTCTACAGCTTCTGGTTTATTGTCATATTGAGGTAAAGTTTCAACTTCAATATTAAGATCCTGATTAGTTAAAAAATTATACAGGTTTGAATATGCAATGGAGTGAAAACGAGCATCATAAGCATCTTCTTCAAATAGATTAAACCAAGAATTCATAAAATCACCAAAAGTCTCATCAAGTTCATCAAGATTGTTATTTTCTTTTAGATGATAATAGAATTGGTAAAAAACATTAGAAGAAAGTTTTTCTTGTCCAATTTCTTCAAATGGAATTAACAATAAAGCAAGCTTAAGTTGATAGGCAACTTCTTGCAAATACAATCTTGAAACTTTTAGTTTTATATTTCTATTCTTTTGAGTCAGTTGAATTAATTCCTCTGCTGTTTGATAATATATATTGTCATAACTAGCGTTAGGTACGTAGTTTAGACACAAAACTGATAGTATAATTTGTGTGTCAAGATACACAACTCTTTCCTGCTGATGTATGTATTGTTCAAAACGATCAGGATTAGTGAGGTTTGCAAAAGCCTTACTTGCACACATCCTTAACAAAAAGTCACTATCTTTTGAAAGCTCAAGCAAGTCTTTGCAAAGATTGTTTGCAGCAGTCTTGTCTGGTAATAAAGTTTGTAAGAAAGTTATAAAACTATGATAAGCTTGGTTTTCGTCTTTAGCAATTTCTATTCCTTTGTCGTAAGCTTCGGCAACATCAATATTATAATTACTCTCAATAAATTCTTGCAGCTTATCGAAAAGTTGCGTAATATGCTGAATTATACTGTATTTGACTGCAATATCCTCCAAAAAAAGAAAAAATATTTTCTTATTCTCTTCAAAATTGTTTTGCACTGAGATTATTCGATTTTTTTCTTCAGGGCTTAATTTATATTTTTTTTGATCTTTGATATATTCTAGTTGTCCTTCAGTTACTGATTTCTGTAGTAAAGTTTGATAATAGCTGTTGTTCATATCAACAGAGAAAAACTCATTAGTTGATCGTTGAATTTCTTCTGATGATAATATAATTTTTTCTTGTAAGTGATTTAAGATAAATGAACTAACGATTTGATTTCTGATTCGATTAGTGGTAGAGCCAAATGAGATGAAGTAATATAAATATTTCTGGTCATCTCCAATTCTATCACTAATCTTGGTCTGTGGTGTTGCATCACCAGTTTCGATTTGGACTTGATATTTTAAAGCTGAGTATATAAATACTACCAATAAGTTTGTTAGCTTTTCTATTACTGTCTTGCGATTCCAATCAGGAGCTTCGTGAACTTTATTTCGAGTTAAATAAGCACAACATATATATTCAATATATTCAGGTTGACCCTTATAATTTTGGAGTTCAGTTTCTATTAATTGTGGATAGTGTCCATATGTTTGAGTTGTTAGGGCATTGTTTAGTTGAAGTAGCTTTAACAAAGGAATTAATTGCTTCGTAAGAATTGATGGTGGTGTATCGAGATTTGCAATTAACGCGATTTTTTTAAAGTATGGTTCCAAGGAATCTGCAATTATTCTCAATGGTCCTAATTGCCCAACTTTATTAGTATATGCCTCATGAAGGGCTGGAGGTAAAGTTCGATGTAATCCTCCCAATTCAAAGGTTCCAATTTTTGAATAAATTACTTTTTGAAACAACTCAATTCCTTTATCAATATCTGGAAATACTGGAGTATTTACTTGAAATGTATTTCCAATATCTCTCTTAATCTCTTCTTTGATTTCTGACCAATTTATATCCATATTTTAGGGTATTTTTTATAGATTATCTGTAGTTTTTTGGGTACTATTTTTTTCAGTAATCAAATGAATTACTATGTACTATTTAGTAAAGTATTGTTTTCCTAGTAAAGTAGTAATAGGGATTTTAACAAAAGTTTTCTCATAGTGTGGTATTTGGTTGGTTAGTTTGGTTTATAGTGCTATTTGTTTTGCAAATGCGTAGCAATAATAAGTATAATTTTAATTTCTTAAACAATTTCAATCATTTATTTAAAAGCTTATTATCAACAAAAAAACAACCCCCAACTCTCGTCAGGGGTTTGTTATTCACCAAAAATAAAAATCTTTCAAAACCAACTAACCCGTCACCGTTGCCATTACAGCATCGCTCCAAGGGCCAGTTTCGCCACGGGTGTTTTCCCATCTTAGCCAGTAATACACATTCTTGCCAGCATCTTCACCTTTAAAACTCACTTCATAGTTGCTATTTGTTGGTGTGCCCAAATATTTAAGTTCATCTGGGTCAACAGCAGCAGTACCAATCTTCATCCAAATTTGGCAACCGTGCACACCTGTTGGTTTGGCAGCACTACCATCTTCGTTAGTAAAAGATACTTCGTGCACCAATCTATTGCTGGTATCTACCTGTGCAATAGGTTTGGTATTTGGCACACGTGCTGCAGTACGGCTATAGTTTGCCTCGGGTAAATTAAGCGTATTTCTATCGGCAGTGGTTAATGCACTATTAGGTATATCGGCATATACCTTTCTAATGGTTGTCATTAAATCTTCCCTAGCAATATCCTTGTTATCCGTAGCCGTTTTGGTACGTGTGTTTACATTGGTGGTTAAAGCATAAGTAGTATTCCAAGTTGCCAATTGTGCTATTAACTTGGTTTCGTTTGCAGCCGATACCAGTAATCTGGTTTTATTGGCTGCTGCAATTAAATAGGCAACTACTAATATAAAGTAGTTGTTTAAATCTGCTTCCTTACTAGGGAAGGGTTTATTGTGTGGCATTTTAATTAAATTAAAAATTATAAAATATTGTTATTGTAATAATTAGGTATTTTTATTTAAGTCTCCGGTACAGATAAAACAAGCTAAGGTATCGATACCGCAGTCTGGGGGATGCCTCCCCTAAGTCTCGGGATGACTCCCTTAAGCCTCGGGATGATTCCCCCAAGCCGCGGGATAAGTCCCAAAGGTTGGGGGATAACTCCCCAGAGTTGTGGTATGGCTCCCTTATGTTGTGGGAGACCTCCCTTGAGCTGTGGGATAAATACCGTAGACCAGATTTTATATACCGAATGTTTAAAGATGCCACCACTAGCGTAGCAATTGTAATTTGTTTTGCGTGGGAGGTTTTGGCAAAGCCTGCTATTAAATGTTGGAAACCTGCAAAAGCCTGCAACCAATAGTGGTATATAATATTTGTGCAGGTGTTTAAATGAAACCCTGCACTAATGGCTTGATGGCGATATGAAATAACTTTTAACAGCACCGAAAACTATTGTACTATAAAAGTAGAAAATAGTTTTTATTCATCAGTTAAAATGAGTGTTAAAGTTTTCATAAAATTATGATTGGTAGTTGTATATGGTAACACTATGAGAGAAGAAGGGTTGTTGGATTAAGCAATACGCGTATTCGTCACTTAAATGATAGTAGAAGTCTAATTTTATTAAATTTCTCAGGCAAGAACCCATAGGTGTTAGAAACCACCCCTAGTCCCTCCAAAGGAGGGGGAATAAAAAGCCTATTTATTTGGGTGTCCTTACTCTTTCTTGGAGATGCATTTCCCCTACTTTGGAGGGGGTAGGGGGTGGTTAAAATGTACTGTAAATAAAGGTTTCGAACACCTATGGACAAAACCTTTAAAATGACGAAATGTAGGAGAGAACTAATCCAATAAAACAATAAAGCCATTGATTTATCATCAACGGCTTTATCAATTTTTAAAAATGTATGTAGCAGCATTTACAACTTATTCAACAATTAGTTTTTTAGTTGTGTTGCCTTGGTTGGTAATAACGCTAATAAAATAAAACCCTTTGCTTAAACCCGCAATATCTATGGTATTTATGCCAAGGCTTAAAGCTTGTGTTTTAATAGTCTTACCCAAATAATCAATCACTAATATTTTACCAGAACCAACCAACCAATTAAGATTTAAACTAACAAGATTTTTAGCAGGATTGGGATAAAGAAATATGTCGCTGTCAACTGTCGACTGTCGACTGTCAACAGTGTTAGCACTTCGTGCAGCACATATATATCCAGTGCCAAGCATTGTTCTACTGTTGCTGCAATTATTGCTGTTTGTGTAAGTGTATTTAATGCTACCTGCACCAATTGAATTGATAGTTACTTGCCCTAAACTGGTGACACTAACACTGCCATTGGCAGACCAAGCTCCACCAGCTGGCACGCCAACTATATTAAATACTTTGCCAACACAAAAACCACCTGTTGGTGCACCTGCTTGTGGGTTTGTCGTGCCTGCTGCAAACACAATGCTTGGCACATTTGGTATGGCATATACTGCAAGATTATAAGTAGCAGTTTTAACAACGCCATTATCGGTAACAACATATTTAATAGTTGCAGTTCCTGGATTGCCACCAGTAACAACACCTGCATTGCTAACTGTTGCTTTGTCTGAAAGGCTTGTCCAAACTCCACCAGCAATATTTGCATTTAGTGTAACTGTTGAGCCAATGCACACAGCATTTGCACCAGTGATTGCTAGTGTTATATTGGTGTTTACAGTTAGGTTTAAAGTAGCAGCACTATCGCAACCAACTGTATTGGTTAAACGTGCAGTTTGGCTGCCCGCTGCATTTAAAGTTAATCCATTCCAACTATATGGTAATTGTGGAGCATTAATAGTTATATTGGTTGTAGAGTTGCTTATTGTTTTTATAGAAAGATTTAAAGTAGCAGCACTATCGCAACCTGCTGCATTGGTTAAATGTGCAGTTTGGCTGCCTGCTGTGTTAAAGGTTAATCCATTCCAAGAATAAGGTAGCAGGTTAGAGCAAATACTGATTGAGTTGTTTGATGTACTTGTTGGCACTGTATTATCATACACCACAGAACGAATTCTTAAATCATTGGTGGCTGTCCAAGATGAGCCATTGCTATAAAAAGAACGACCACTATTTGATAAAGATTCAAAACCAAGATTCCAGCTATCGGTTGCTGCTGGCACTAAAACAATAAAATAATCAGTAGCATTGGTAACAGTAATATCTAAAGAACTGATGTCGTAATAATTCCACGAAAACTTAGCAATAGAGGCAGGAGAGATGCTCATTGAACCTAATAAAGTTCCTGGTACACCAGCATTATTTGTTCTTACTTCAACACTAAAACTAGCAGTAGGAATACTGGTTCCTGTTTTAAAATAAACAGCACCTAATTTACCAGTGATTGTTGGGGTAAATCTGGTGGCTGCTTTAGCAGATGCTAAACTAAATGAACCATTATTGGTATTGGTTGTAGAGGAATCGTAGCTGTAAGTAACTCTTTTAAAAGTTTTGCAAGCAACTAAAGAAGACGCTGCTTTAAACACATCAATCTTTCCACTTCCCCAAGTTGCATTGATAGTAGCAGTGGTAAAATTATCTTTGGTTGCAGTGGTTGTTATAGCGTTTCTTATTTCGCTGTAAGTGGCTGTGTTTTTAACTTGTAGCAACAAAGCAACACATCCTGTTACTTCTGGCGTAGCCATACTGGTGCCAGATAAAGCGTGATATAATCCATTAACTACAACACTGGTTGATGTGTTTAAAATACCAGCATTTGAACTAGTACACGAAACAACTGCTTGCCCATTTGCAGCGATTTCTGGTTTTTGCACATTATCTCTTCTGGGTCCAACAGAACTAAAACTAGAGATATTATCTTGTTGAGAATTTGAAAAGGCATAACCTCCTGGTGCAGTTGTTGATGTAGAATACCAATCTAATTTAGCTAAATATGATGCTACTGTTATGGCAGAATTGGCTGTGCCTGGGCTGTGTACTTGATAACTATTGTCTGCACCAGCAACAGTTATACCTCCAAAATCGGAGCCTTTATAATTTATCCAACCATCAATGGTTAAGGTAGATGCTGTGGCATTTGATAGTTTGATAGTCCAAGTACCAGATGGATTGATAGCAGTGGTTTTACGGGCAATGTATAGATTGATAATTCTATCGCCACTTTCTGCATCAATTTCATTGGTAAAATATGCAGTAGTTGTGTTGGTTAAAATGTTTTGAACCAAATCTTGCCCAGGATTGGCAACTAGTGTGTCTCCATTTGGTGCAGTTAGCAAGGCATACACAGTGCTGGTATCATTTACATACAATGCAATCTGAAAAATATCTGTAGCACTAGTGCCTGTTGGTGTTGGAACATTTAATGAAACTGTTTGAGAGGCATTTGCAGTGATGGTTACCTTTTTATGCAAGGCTTTACCATTATCGTTTCCTGCTGCAATAACAACTACTCTGCCGGGTGCAGAATTGCTGAAAGCATCAACAGCAACTTCGTTAGGTGCTGTTGCATCGTGAGCACCAAATTGACCACCAATGCTCATATTTATAACCATTGGTTTACCCAGTGCATTAGCAACACTTTGAAAATAACTCATTCCATTTATTTGGCTAGGATATGTGAAGTAATTATCACCACCTTTAACAACCACTATATCTGCATTGGGTGCAATGCCACTAAATTTTTGTGTTGCTACAGCAGCACCATTACCTGCTGCTGTTCCTGTAACGTGTGTGCCGTGACCATTATAATCTCTTTCCCTAACATAGCCAGTGGGTGTACCATCTAACTCATCATTCAAATGAGCTTGGGTATATTCAACACCATAATTAAAACCCGTGGGAGAACTTTCTCCTGCAATGGGTGTAAGTGTTTGATCCCATATACGAAGAATACGACTCTTTGTTTGGTCTGACGGATTTCTAAAATCTGGATGATCCCAATCGATGCCTGTATCAAAAATACCAACAATTACACCATCACCTTTATAAGCAGTATTGTTTACCTTTCCATTGTGCAATAAGGATGCACCACTTGTGCCAACAGAAATATCATTTGTTGGGTATATTATCTTAGGAGCATCAACATAACTTACTTCTGGCATTGTTGCTATTTCTACAATTTGATTAAGCTGCACCCAAGCTATAACAAAACGTGGAAGCACAGCTTGCACCACAATCCCTCTATTTCTTAATGCCGCTGCATTGTTTGTATAAATGATACATTGATAGCCTGGTTTATATAAACCAGTTTGTGCATCATACCCTTCAACAGTAGGAATGTTAAATAAAGTGGGATAATTAGCAGCTGTTTCTGCATTTAAAGGATGGCTGAGTATATACTTGAAGGCAGGAGCTATTTTGTTGCTAGATTGTCCGAATAAATTAGATAGGCTAAGTAAAAATACTAGTGTAAGTATATTTCTTTTCATAGTAGTAGTTAGTTGGTATTAAAATTATTTGTGTTAAACAAATGATTCAATTGAATGCAATTTAGGGAAAAATCATTAATCAAAAGTGTGATATCATCATTACAAAATGAAAATGCTTTGGTTATGGTTTAATTTGAGATTACCACAATCTGCAACCCCTTTTGCTACACATCCCCCTAAATTTGCAAACAACATTATGGAAACTAAGAATTGGTTTAAAGATTGGTTTAACTCGCCTTACTATCATTTATTATACAGCAATAGAAATGAAGATGAAGCTAATGCTTTTATCAATCGTTTAATTGCACACCTTAAACCAGCTGCCAATGCCAAGTTACTAGATGTTGCTTGTGGTAAAGGCAGACACAGCAAGGCTTTGGCTGAAATGGGTTTTGATGTAACTGGTATTGATTTATCTATAGAATCTATTACCGAAGCCAAGCAAGACGAATCGGACAATTTGCATTTCTATACACACGATATGCGTTTGCCTTTTTGGATTAATTATTACGATATTGCCTTTAATTTCTTTACCAGTTTTGGTTATTTTAAAACACAAAGAGAACACAACAATGCCATTCGTTCTATTGCACAAAGTATTAAACACAATGGTATTTTAGTAATTGATTATTTGAATGTAAACTACGAGGAAACACACTTTGAAAAAAGCATTGAAAAGAAGATTGATGAGTTTAGTTTTATCTCTACCAAATGGCATACAGATAAACATTTCTTTAAACAAATACAAGTAGTTTGTGGTAAAGATGAACAGCCTGTAAACCTTTCTACAGAACGTGTTGCTAAATTTTCGTTAGAGGATTTTAAAGCAATGTTATTGCTACAAAATATGCAGATTCAAGAAGTTTTTGGGGATTATAATTTGAATGCATACAACGTTGATACATCTAAAAGAATGATTATTGTAGCAAAGAAGCGTTAAGCCAACAAATAACTAATAAACAGATTGACCAATAAACTGATTAAATTGGTTATATCACTTCCTTTAATTTTTCTACAACAATATCCACCTCATCTTTAGTATTGTTTTTGCTGAAAGAGAATCTTACAGTCACTTGATTTGGGTTGTGATTAATGCAACGTATTACGTGGCTTCCAGCATCTGCACCACTTGTGCAAGCACTACCACCACTGGCACAAATATGATTAATATCTAAGTTAAACAACAACATCTCACTCTTTTCACTCTTAGGGAAACTAACACTTAAAACAGTGTATAAACTATTGCCCAAAGGGTCGCCATTGAAACTAACACCTTTAATATGTTTCTTCAATTGATCATACATATAATGCTTAATTTCTTTAATATGGTTCACGTGTGCTTCGTGATGCGTTGTAGCTAGTTCAAGGGCTTTTGCAAAACCAACAATGCCATATAGATTCTCTGTACCAGCTCTCATATTTCTTTCTTGAGAACCACCATTGATAAATGGTTTAATGCGAACATTTTCGTTAATATATAAAATGCCAACACCTTTAGGCCCGTGGAATTTATGACCTGCACCTGTTATAAAATGCACAGGCGTATTTCGTAAATCAAAAGGAAAATGACCAACAGTTTGCACTGTATCGCTATGAAAAATTGCATTGTATTTTTTGCATAAATTACCAACAACATTAATGTCGAACATATTGCCAATTTCATTATTGGCGTGCATTAAAGTAACCAAACATTTTTCTTTACTGTTTGATAAAATACTTTCTAAATCAGCCAAATCAATATGACCATTTGGAAGAATTTTTACATAAGATAAAGCTGCTTCACCAGCCTGATATAAATGTTCAACAGTATGTAATGTGGCGTGATGCTCAATAGGAGAGGAGATGATATGTTTACAACCTAAATCCTTTATTGCAGCAGTAATAGCTGTATTGCTACTTTCTGTTCCACCACTTGTAAAAAATATTTCAGCAGGGTGTGCATTTAAAATTTTAGCAACAGATTTTCTTGCTGCTTCTATACCCATTCTACTTTCTCTTCCATAACTATAAATTGAAGATGGGTTGCCAAAATTAGATGTTAAATAAGGCATCATTGCTTCTAATACCTCAGGGTCTAAAGCTGTTGTAGCAGCGTTATCAAAATAAATTCTTGGGGTCATAGCTTATCGTTAGTTGGGCGTGAGTAATCGTTAGTTAGGCGTGAGTAATCGTTAATTTAAAAGGTTAGCGTAGTTAAAACTTGCGAACAAAACTTGCAATGTACTTACGAATAAAAAATACCGAATATTTTATTTTACTGGCTTATAATAATTTTTTACAGTTTCATCCATTATAGCTTGTAAATCTGCAATTCTTTTTTCATCTGCTGGGTGCGTACTTAATAAAGCTGGAGGTTTTTGTCCACCACTTAATTGACTCATTCTTTGCCAAAAAGTAATAGCTTCTCTTGGGTCATATCCTGCAAGTGCTGCATATCTTAAACCAAATTTATCGGCTTCAGATTCATCGTTTCTACTATGAGGTAGAATGATAGCCAGATTGGTTCCAACACCAATGGCTGTATTAAACATATTTTGTGTTTCTTGTGGTTTATCTTTTGCCAAAACACTTACTGCAATTTGACTGCCATACTGAGCAAGCATAGATTCACTCATTCTAGCAGCACCATGTTTTGCTAAAGCGTGTGTTATTTCGTGTCCCAAAACAATGGCTAGTGCAGTTTCATTTTGAGTTACAGGTAACAATCCTGTGTAAACAACAATTTTTCCACCTGGCATACACCAAGCATTAACAGTATTCTCTTCAATTAAATTAACCTCCCATTTATAATTGGCTAATTCTTGTCCTAAATTATTTTGTTTTGAATAAGCTGTTATAGCATTGATTAAACGATTGGATACTCGTTGCACCATTGCTGCATTTTTGTTAGTTGCAGGATTTAATACTTTACTGGTTGAAATTACTTTTTGGTATTCTGTTAAAGACATTGTCTGCATTTCAGCATCTGAAACTAATAATAACTGATTTCGGTTAGTGAAAGCATTATGACTGCAAGCTGATAAAACAACTAGTGCAAGAGTTGAAAAAATAATTCTACGCATATATCAAATTTAAGCTGCAAATATGCTACAAAATAGAAGAAATAAAGCTAAGTGTAGGAATTATGTAACATTAGCAATTAAAGAATCAAAACTTTTTACGCCTAGTAGCTTTTCAGAAATAAAACCTTCGGCATACATTACTCCAATTCTTTTGCCTAGCATCATTGCTCTGGCTTTAACTGTATCTAGGAATTGAGGAGACGAAATATAGGTTTGTGGTTCTGTAGATGATTCACTGTGAAATTGTGTAGTATAGCACAAAATAGATTCTAGTTTTTTATCGTGAAATGCAGTGATATCTATGGCAAAATCTGGTTGAATAAATCTATCTTGTATATAGTGAAAAACATAGGCAGGACGATGTTGCTCTTGTATATTTCCATCACTATCCTTAGTTTCTATCTTTCTTAATCCACTTAGGAATGCTGCATCAGAAACAAGTTTAGAACTTCTGCCATGGTCTGGATGTCTATCCTCTGGTGCGTTACACAAAATAATTTGAGGTTTATATTTTCTAATCACCTCAATTATTTTTCTTTGATGAGCTTCATCATTTGCAAAAAAGCCATCTGCCATTTTAAGATTTTCTCTCACAGCCACACCTAACACTTTAGCTGCATTAGCTGCTTCTATTTTTCTAGTTGCTGCTGTTCCTCTTGTGCCTAATTCTCCTTGGGTTAAATCTACAATACCAACTTTTTTTCCTTCTGCAATGGCAGCTAGAATAGTTCCTGCACATCCTAATTCAATATCATCTGGATGCACACCAAAAGCTAAAATATCTAAAGTCATAAAAGTGTATTAAGCCATCTCGCCAATAGCAAGATTAAGGAAGTTAGGAAGTATGTGACTATAAGTGTATAGTATTTTTTCTGGGTCTTGTAATTGCTCAATCATACTTTGCCATTTAGGTTCGCCATGATTTTTAATTACATTTTCTTTTTTATCATCACGCAATAGATACATTCTCATACCAACAGCATCTGCTTCTGGATGAAATTGTGTGCCAATAAAATATTCGTTGAATCTAACAGCCATGATGGCTCTTTCATAAGGAACGTGAGGACGATTTTTCTCGATGGCTAAAATGCTTGCACCCATTGCTTGTATTGCATTATAGTCAGGTTCTATTACTTGGTAATCTCTGCTATCTACCACATAAAAAGGGTTGTTTAAACCATCAAATACTTGCTCGTTTTCAAGATCTCCAATGGGATGAATTGGGAATACCCCAAATGATGTAGAAATTCTTTTGCAAACATTGCCAATACCGTAATGCCGACAAGCCAATTGAAAACTATGGCATATAAAGAAGACTCTTTTTTTATTACTGTTGAAAGAATCGTTATTGTAATCCTCAACACTTTGAAGCCAATTGAAATACTGCTTCTCCCATTCTGTATCAACAGTATCTAAAGGTGAACCTGGACCACCACTTGAAATAAAAATATCATAGCTTAAGTCAGGTACTGCATTTTCTCGTCTAACATCAAACTCATTACATTCAATGTCTAAGCCATTGGCTTCGCCCCATTGATTAATGATTTCTCTTAGACAACGCATTCCTTGATTTTCGTGACCTTCATATAAATCAAGAATAGCGATACGAATTTGTTGAGTTGAATAATTCATTATAATTAGTAGCTTTCGATTACAATATTAAAGAAAGAGGTTATTTCAATATGGCAATTCAATAACTTTTTCCTAACATAGAAAATGTACACATTAAAAATAACTAAGATTTGTCTTAGGTGATAATGCTAATAATGTTTCATACATTAACTTAATAGTGCTTTCGATATCATCTTTATGCAACATTTCTACAGTGGTGTGCATATAACGTAAAGGAATAGAAATTAACACACTTGGACAGCCATCATTTGCATAAGCAAAACTATCAGTATCGGTTCCTGTGCTTCTGCTAACAGTTCTCATTTGCAAAGGAATTTTTTTCTTCTCAGCAATATCTTGCACAAATGCTAATAATTTATTGTGAACAGCTGGTCCGTAGCAAGGAGAAGGTCCTTTGCCACAAGCTACATC
>JANYEB010000242.1 GCA_025363355.1 Chitinophagaceae bacterium
CATACTGAATTAAGAACATCCATTGTATGGATGCACTTTAAACAAGAGGTAAAGGAGGCTGTTGTTATATTCTATAAAAAAGGCAGAACAACTAAGAAACAGAGTAGTTTTAATATTAATGACGGATTATTCAAAACCGCAACAGCATTGTTATATGATTTAGAGCCAGGAACCACTTATGACTATAGAATCTTAGTTAACAAAAGAAAAGATACAATTGCTAGCGGACAAATAAGAACGCAAACCCTTTGGCAGTGGAGAGATAAAACTATAGGAATGCCGAATTTTTCTTTCTTAACTGGCAGCTGTGCCTACATCAATCAACCAGAATATGACAGACCAGGGAAACCTTATGGTAACGACTCTTCTATATTTGAAACAATGGCAAAAGAGAAAGCAGATTTTATGCTGTGGCTTGGGGATAATTGGTACACCAGAGAAGTTGATTATTATAGCGAGTGGGGCTTACATAATCGTCCAGCAAGAGAAAGGGCTATGCCCATTTATAAAAACTTCTTAAAAGCTATGCCTCATTATGCTATTTGGGATGATCACGATTATGGTTGTAACGATGCTGATAAAAGTTTTATCTTAAAAGAAACAAGCAGAGAAGTATTTAAGAAATTTTGGTGCAATCCTTCGTATGGGCAAAATGGGCAGGGCGTTTATACAAAAACTACTTGGAATGATGTTGATGTTTTTATGCTGGATGATAGATGGTTTAGAAGCAATGACGATACCCCAGACACTATTAATGGACAGGCAAATACTAACAAAAGAATGTATGGTGAACAACAAATGGAATGGTTGAAAAATGCTCTGCTACAAAGCAATGGCAATACTAATATTACCTTTAAAATCATTGCAACTGGCAGTCAAGTTTTAAATCCAATGAGCCCATTTGATTGCTTTAGACATTTTAGTGCTGAATATAAAGAAATGATGGATTTTATTAAAGACAATCATATTAATGGAGTAGTATTTTTAACAGGAGATAGACACCATAGTGAAGTGATAAAAGTTGATAGACCCAATACATACCCTTTGTATGATATTACAGCATCTCCACTAACTTCAGGTTCTCATAAATGGAGTAAAGAAGAAAAAGATAATCCATATAGAGTGGTAGGTGTAGAAGATATGCAGAACTATACCAAAATTAGTTTTAGCGGAGATAAAAAGAACAGGGTGATGAAAGCTGAATTCTTTAATCCTAAAGGTATAAAACAAACAGAGTGGACAACATCTATTAAAGAATTAAGTAGTAAATAAGAATTATTATTCATTAATCAATCCCAAAAATGCACATTAATTTCGAATTTAAAGCAAGCACAAATAAGTTAGGAGAATTAGAAGAAAAACTAAAAACACTCAAGCCGCTTTTTATTGGTATAGACCATCAAATAGATACTTATTTTAATACACAAATTGGTAGGTTAAAATTAAGAGAAGGAAATATCGAAAACGCACTCATCCATTACAGTAGACCAGATATTGCAGATGCCAAACAATCTGATGTATTGCTGTATACTCATAGTGATAGCAAAATTTTAAAAGAAATATTGATAAAATCGAATGGAATAAAAGTGGTTATAGATAAACTCAGAAAAATTTACTTTATAGATAATGTAAAATTTCATTTTGATACTGTTGAAAGCCTTGGAACTTTTGTTGAAGTAGAAGCTATTGACAAAGATTTGAGTTTGGGTATCGAAAAGCTACAAGAACAATGCAAGTTTTATGCTGCCTTATTTGACATTAAACAAGAGGATTATATTAATTGTTCTTATAGCGATTTAATTATTGCAAAAGCTAATTATTAGTTAATTGAAATGTTTGGAACAAAACACAATAAGCTTCAAACCCCTATTTTCGCCACTTAACAAAAAAATAATTGAACAATCCTTCGGTAGCAATCGTTATTCTTAATTTTAATGGAAGTCATTATTTAAAACAATTCCTTCCTTTTGTTTTAGCATCAACTTATCAAAACAAAAGAGTTATTGTGGCTGATAATTCATCCAGCGATGATTCTATTGAAATGCTACAACAAAATTTTCCACAAGTTGAGCTTTTAATAAATAAAAAGAATGATGGATTTGCAGGTGGGTATAATTGGGCATTGAATCTAATTAAAGCTGATTATTTTGTGCTGCTTAACAGCGATGTAGAAGTTACACCAAATTGGATTGAACCCGTTATTTCTTTAATGGAGAATGATAAAACCATTGCAGCTTGTCAACCAAAATTATTAGCACATCAAAACAAAAAAATGTTTGAATATGCAGGTGCAAGTGGCGGTTTTATTGATTTTCTAGGTTATCCATTTTCACGTGGTCGTGTTTTTGATGTTTTAGAAGAAGACAAAAATCAGTACAATAAATCTGTTCCAATTTTTTGGGCAACAGGTGCAGCAATGTTTGTAAAAAGTAATATTTTTAAAGAATGTAAAGGCTTTGACGAGCGTTTTTTTGCACATCAAGAAGAGATTGATTTGTGTTGGAGAATGCAGTTGAAAGGATACAAAATTTATGTTTGCCCAGATAGTGTTGTATATCACGTTGGGGCAGGTACTCTGCCACGTGGTGGAAGAAAAGTATTCTTAAATTTTAGAAATAATCTTTGGATGCTTTCAAAAAATTTAACTGTAAAAGAAAAGCTTTGGAAACTTCCTTTTCGATTTATTTTAGATGGAGTATCTGCGTGGAAAGGTTTGCTACAAGGTGATAAGGCGTTTTTTATGGCAATTTTTAAAGCACATATTACTGTTGTAAAAAGCTGGTTGATGCGAACCAATCCTGCGTCATCTGCAAACCGAAAACCATTTAATCACTTGCAGGGTGTTCACAACAAAAGCATCGTTTATAAACACTTTGTAAAAGGAATTAAAACTTTTAATGATATTATCGAAAACACGAAATAATATTTGATAACAACTCCTTATTTTTGCAAAGAAATTTTTTATATGTCAAATCATTCAGAAGAAACAAAGAGTAAAGATTTTACTCAAAACTGGGTAAACTCTTCAAGATTTTTGTTCTATCTACAGATATTTTCAGTAGTAGCTTTCTTAGTTGGAGGAAGTGTTAGATTATATCAACATCGCTACAAAGGCAAGCCAGATATTGAAATTCAAAGCAGCAGTAAGTATACACCAGAGTACAAATAAAAAAAGTTGAAAAAAAATTTTGCTGGGAAGTTTTAAACTCTATTTTTGCACTCCCAAAACAAAAAGGGAATAGTTCTTAATAAGCGAAAGTAGCTCATTTGGTAGAGCACGACCTTGCCAAGGTCGGGGTGGCCAGTTCGAGCCTGGTCTTTCGCTCCAAAAGTCCCGCTGATTTTTGCGGGATTTTTTGTAAGGAGCCCCGGTGGTGGAATTGGTAGACACGCAGGACTTAAAATCCTGTTCGCCGCAACGCGAGTAACGGTTCAATTCCGTTCCGGGGCACAAACAAAAGCCTTGATAGCATTAGCTTTCAAGGCTTTTTTATTTCTATTACTTTTTTTAATAATTTACTTCAAGAATCAAGGTGTGCGGTTTTGGTGTGCGGAATTTTATAAAAATCGGCATCTTTTATTTACTTAAATATTTCAAAATCTTTAAGATTTGATGATGGAACTACCAAGAATCAAAAAGCTTTGATTATTAAAGATGATGAATATTGCAATAGATTAAATCAATACTTGTTTGGTTAGATGCGATAAAGTAATCAATCAAAATTAAACGGATATTATTTTTTATTCACGCAAAGCATCATAAGGTGCAAAGTAGCAAATTATTTTGTATGGATAATTTTGCACGACTACTAAAAAGCTATTAAATGAACATAAACACAAATGAGTATATATCTAATATTCTTATAGCTAAGAAATAATTCAGGGTTTCAATGAAATTAATAAAAATAATTAAATAACAATCCCTCCATTAGGAAAAAAAGGCTTTTATGAAAGCTTAATATAAACATCCATCAAGAAAGATATCTATAAATAATTATTACTAAAATTTGAAAAGTTACAAATACAAATCAGAGTCATTTTCATTTTTCTCGCTGGTAATTTTGCAGAACCAATACGATAACCTTTAGGATTAAATTTAATCATTCTAAGTTGAAGATATTTTAATAAACTAACTTTATCCATTGTTTTCGAGGGGTAATAAATCACAAAACCAAAATCCCATATTATTTTTTTGCGGTGTTGTAAAACAATTATCCTCTTTTTTTTCAGGTGCTTTGTACTCACGATAAACTTTATCACCAATGGTAAATGGTATAGGATTTTCGAAAATAGGTCCATCAAAACAAAAGGTGTGAAACTCTCCGTTTTCACCGCACACATCTACATTTGGTGGCAAATCTTTTATAAACTCTTTATCAATAAATCTTCCTGCAAATGAAGCATCTAACAAATCTGCTTTTGTACAAACTAATATTGCTTTAAACCCCAATTCAATAAACTCATTCAATAATTGTTTCGTATCTTTTTTCCAAAGAGGAAATATTGTTTTTATGTTGAATGTTGCTAATTGGTTTTCTCGATATTGTTTTAAATCTTCTAAAAAAATATCACCAAAAGTTGCATATTCAAATCCATTTTGTTGCAACTGCACAACTGTTGCTTTCATCAAAGCCTCATACTCTAACATAGTAGGCTGTTCAGCCAATTCAATAGTGCTATGTGCAATGCCTAATGCTTCTATTTGTTGTTGTAACAATTCTCTTCGTAAACCGTGCATACTTACACGATTGTGATGTGCATTGATAGATGTGATTAGATGTTCAACACTATAATTTTTATCTTGCAATAAATAATATAACGCTAGAGCAGCATCTTTTCCACTACTCCAATTAAAATATGTTTTGTGTTTATGCAATTGATTTTATTGAAATATTTTTCGTTTAATTCTAAGCAGTACTGTATGAAATAATAGTGCTTACAACTCAGAAGCTTCAGCCACTTTAGTAGTTAGAGATAGTTTAAGAATATGATGGTTGTAAAATTTGAAAGCGTTTTTGAAGCAAGGCAAATGACCCAAACAAAATGCCCGAATAAAATAAATCGCCTAATAAAGTTCCAGTTAAAAATGGAATTCCTGCTGCATAGCAAGTTATTAATCCATTAAAATTTTGAGGATAAAATGTAGAGGCAACACAACAGCCCAAATTTGAAACTAAAAAGAAGATTGCAGTAGAAGCTAATGCACCTGCAAAAACTTTTCGAGTATTTATTTTTTTCAAAATAAAAAGGCCTATAAGTGTTATTAATAAATAGCTTCCATACTGCCAATAAAATCCTTCGGCAAGCCACGTAAATGTTGGATAATACTTTGCATAAATAACGTTATTAATAAATAAGTCGCAAAGCCAAGTAGTAGCTATTGGAATTAAAAACGCTTGCCATTTTTTAATAAAATGTGCAGCACCAAATAATGCTATTGCACCTAATGGCGAAAAATTTGCTGGATGTGGAATACAGCGACTAAAAGCAGCTAACAAAATCATTGCTATTATAACAGCAATTCGAGGATTAATTTTTTGTGTTGTCATATATTTTTTGTGTTTATAATCTTCAATAAATGTAACAAAAAAAAAGATAAAAGGTCGTGTTGAAAGAATTGGCTAACAATAAAGCAGCTACGGCAGACAGTACATTACCTTTCGCCCGAAAGTGTTGTTACTATTTGTTTGATTTTGGCAGGTCTTCTGACTTACTCTATTGTTTATCGCCTTCCCATTTTTACAACAGTGGCTTGAGGATTAAACAACTTTTAAAGAGTTTACGGCTACGGGATAGTTCAAGATTTACACTCGATTCCCTTTTAATGCAATACCATAAAAGGTAGTACAACCAAAACTTGTGCGAACATAAAGCAGTTACCGTAATATATTATGAAGTTGTTATTCACGAATGTTGAAAAATAGGTTTCCTCTGATTTTACTTATTTATTAAACATTGTTTTCAAGCAACTTGAAATTCGTATCATCTACATTCAATAACTCAGGTTTCCATTTTCCAATCAATGGTGCTTCAAATTGTTTTTCACGATATTCATCTGGCGACATAATAGGTATTCCACTAACAATGGGGTAATATCTTTTGCAATACTTACAAGTCAAAATACCCTCTACAATATTATTATTTATATCTCTTGTTATTATCTCTAACGCTAATTCTTCTTTATCAAAAGGGCAACATAATTTTTGTATGGTTTCGATTCTCATATTGTTGTTATTTTATTTAATTCTGTAATATAATTTTGAGTAGTATTTGCAATATCAATCGCACCCATAATGCCTGATATCACTGCAATTCCACTAACAGGTAGTGCTGCTAATTGATTAATATTAGTAAGATTAATTCCACCTGCAACAAAAAAAGGAATTTGTGTAATTTCCCTTGCTTTTTTAATGGTTTCAAAAGCTACCAACTCACAAGAGTTAGCAGTTGAAGATGGGAACATTGAGCAAAAAGATATATAATTAAAATGCTGCTCATTTGCCCACTTTACTATTTCTAAATCATTGGAACAAGTTATTCCAGTCAAGAAGTTTTTATTGATTGAGTTTTTTATTTCTTCAAAGTCAATAGGTATTTTATCAAAATGTACCCCATCTAATAATGTTCTATCGAGCAATGACCAATTATTGTTTACTAAAACAGGTACTTTATATTGATGGCATAAACTGCATATTAAATTTATATCTATTGATTGAACTAATGATTCGTTTTCGGTATTATATAGTTGAACAATACTAACTCCACTTTTGAGAGCTTCATTCAGTTTATTTAATAGCAATTCTTGTTCTAATGCTGCGTTGGCTATTAGATAGATACCACCAGTAATTTTTTTATTCGTTTCCATTAATTCCAATTGTTTTTTAAGGCAGTAAAAAAAGCATCCCAATAAGGGTCTTTATTAAGATAAATAAGTGGTTTTACTTCTCCGTTTATATCTATGCTATTCATACCTTTTACATTGTTCACCATTTCACCAATTGCACTACATTGTATATTCCTTTCTTTTAATAATGCAATCAATTTTTCTTCAAATCCTTTCTTTACAGTAATTACCATTGAACCTGCACCAATACAATTTCTTGGGTTTAAAGAAAAAAGATTACATACTTCTTGTTGCGTATTACTAATAGGCATTTTATTATCTTCAATTAAAACACCATTTCCTGAAGCAATCGCCATTTCATAAACAGCACCTAATACACCACCTTCAGTAACATCGTGCATCGCAGTAACAATATTATTTGTTTCATTTAATTGAACTGCCGTAAGAGCATCTTGCAAAGAGGATGTTTTATAAAATAATTCGCAAGCATCATTATAAATTTCATTACCAAGTTTGGTTTTCACTGTATTTGGAAAACTCATTGCAAGAATTGCAACAGATGAAATAGCACATTGTTTTGTTACTAAAATCACATCACCTTCATTAGCATTTTTAGATACTAAGATTTTATTTTTTTCGGCAACTGTAATCATTGTACCACCACCTGCAATAGTAGAGTTTTGTCCCTCTATGCTTCCTGTGTGTCCACCTGTAATAGTTAACTTTATATCTGCACAAAACTGATGGATATAGTTCCAGTAAATTTTAAAATCATCCGTTGTTAAAGCTGGTGGAAGATTTAAAACAAATTGACCATACATAGGTGCAAACCCCGTTGTAGCCATATCATTTGCCATTAAATGTACAGACAGCCAAGCCGATTCTTGCAAGCCTAAAGTAGGTATTAGCGATAGAGGGTCACTTGTTAAAGCCATTGCCATATTATTGGGCAAATCTATCACCGAAACATCAATACCAAAAGATGCACCTGTTGCAACTTCCTTTCTTTTATAGCCTAATTTATTTGTAAATATTTCATCAAAGTCTGTGTGTGTTATTTTACCTAATTCTTTCATTGCACATCATTAAATTTTATGTATAAACCAAAAAAGTCTCCGTAAGGAATACTCCATTGCTGAACAGGAAACCATTTAGGTAAACCAGTACAAGTCCACTCAAGAGAATAATCTCTGCCTTGCAATGCCGTTTCAATAATTTTTATAAGTTTATCAGGCGTATAAAAAGTAGCAGTAACATAAAATGGATTTTTACCAAATGCCTGTTGAATTCTTCGCCTAAAATACTTGGGGGTATTTCTATTCATCATACCCATTGCAATGCCATATTTTGCAACTCTTGCAGCCTCCTGAATTACTTTTACAGGGTCTTTATAATATTCAAATGTGGTAATGAAAGCCAATGAATCGAATGTGTGATTTTTAAACGGCATATTATGAGAGTCAGCCATTACTAAATCTCCTTTAAACAAGTGCATTGCTTGCCCCAACATAAATGGAGAAATATCACCACCAGTTGCTTCAATACCAATCTCTTGCCACCACCTTGTAAAGCGTGTTGTACCACAGCCAAACTCTAAAAGTGTTTTCACTCTTTTGTCCTTTGATACCAATTGTTCCATTACTTTTTTTTGCCACACTTCTGCTCTTTTATACCTTCCTTCATACCACTGTTCGTAGGTATCAGTGTGTTCTCTGTTAAAAAACCACTCCTGACGATTTTGCCAATTTCTTATCTCGGGTTTAGTAAGCTCGTTTGCCATAATTAAATACAATAAAAAACCACAAGTCCATCAATGAAGATGAAATTGTGGTTATGAAAAATAATATAGTTTAATAGTTGTTGCATTTCTTACGCTGGTGTTATCCAGTTCAAGTTCACGGGTATTATCTCAGCTTCAAAATATGAAGCACCCCGATGCTTTTTAATAATTGCGAAGTTAGTGTTTAATAATTCTTGTTATTTATTAAGTTATTGAAATAATACAATCGAAACTATTTGTTAAGAGGCTAAACAAATTATCTTGGTGTACGGAGTTGGTGTGCAGTAATCATCCTTTTTTGTATGAAATTGAATAAATTAAACGTTTTATGCAATTGAAAGATGTTAAAATTTCGGACTTAAAATCCTTTTCGCAGCAACGCGAGTAACGGTTCAATTTCGTTTAGGGGCATAGAAAAAAAGCAACTTCGGTTGCTTTTTTTGTTTTATAGAACAACTATCTAACTTATATTTTTTATTACTTTGCGTTGTGACTAAACAACAAATTCGCAGTCAGTATAAACTACTTCGTCAGCAAGTTTCTTCTAAAGATAAATTAAGATATGATGATCTCATGCTTCTAAACTTTCAGGAGTTTAATTTCAATCATATTAAAACACTATTAACCTATTGGCCAATTGCTAATAATAACGAACCTAACACGCATTTGTTCTCATCATATCTAAGGCATATCCTTCCAGATTTACGAATTGCCTATCCTATTTCAAATTTTGAATCAAATGAAATGAAAGCGGTTTTAATTGATGAAGGAACTGTTTACAAAACAAGTGAATATGGAATCACTGAACCTAAATCAGGGGAAGAAATAACCGCTAATCAAATTGATTTAATATTGGTACCGCTATTTGTTTGTGATAAACAAGGTTATAGAGTTGGCTATGGTAAAGGCTTCTATGACAAATTTTTAGCAAAATGCAATACTAATGTAACTACAATTGGATTTAGTTATTTTAGCCCAATAGATAAAATTGAAGATACCAACAGTTTTGATATACCTTTATGTTGTTGCATAACACCAGAAAATATTTATGAATTTTAATGTATGCCACGAATGCACGAATATCTCATCGTATTCTTACTTTCGTTAATTAATTAAATATAAAAAGCTACATTGTATTGAAAAATATTCGAGCATTCGTGGCAAATTACTTATGAATTTTAACGCCTTCTTTTTAAAATCTTTTCGTGTACTGCTACTACCTTTTGCAATTATTTATGGTTTGGTAGTAGCTATAAGAAATTATTTATACGATACCAACAGACTTAAAAGTACAACATTTAATTTTCCAATTATATGCGTTGGAAACCTTGCTGTTGGCGGCACAGGCAAAAGTCCTATGGTTGAATATTTGGTAAGACTTTTAAAAGATGAATTTGAGGTAGCCACTTTAAGCAGGGGTTATAAAAGAAAAACAAAAGGATATGTTTTGGCAAGCTCTACAACTACTGCACTGGAGATTGGCGATGAACCAATGCAGTTTCATTTAAAATTTCCTGAAGTTGCTGTAGCTGTTGGAGAAGAAAGAATTGTTGCTGTTCCGCATTTATTACAAGACAAACCAACACTACAAACAATTATTTTAGATGATGCTTTTCAACATAGGGCAATCAATCCAGGTTATAATGTTTTGCTGACAGAATATGCCAATAGATTTACTCACGATATTTTTCTTCCAACCGGGGATTTAAGAGACGAAAGAAAATCTTACAAAAGGGCTAACATAATTATTGTAACAAAATGCCCTGCAGATTTAGACGAGAAACAAAAGAAGAAATTGTTGTACGAAATTCACGCTTGGCCAGGACAGCAAGTGTATTTTACTACAATTGACTATGGAACGCCATATCACATTTTTGATAAACAAAAAACTTGGAATTTTACAGGAGAAGAAGAAGTGCTTTTGGTTTGTGGCATTGCAAATCCTAAACCATTAAAAGATTATTTACACAACAAAGCACATACTTACTACCAGCTTAATTTTAGTGATCATCATATTTTTAATATTGATGATTTAAATAATATTAAGAAGAAGTTTGATGGTATTGAACTTGAAAACAAAATTATTTTAACAACAGAAAAAGATGCAGTAAGATTTGTAAAGTTTGATAAAGAACTTTCAGAACTTCCTGTGTATGTTTTACCAATTACACATAAATTTTTATTTAATGAAGGTGAAACATTTGATACATCAGTTCTATCTTACATAAGAAATCATTATAAAAACAAAGAGACAAATGTCGAAATCAAATACTAGAAATAAACACACATCAACTGCTGCACCATCAACCATTAAAGGTGTTTTAGAAATCACCAGAAGTGGCTTAGGTTATGTAGTTGTACCAAATGCAGGTGGCGATGTAATTGTTCGCCCAGGAGATTTTAATACTGCACTCAATGGAGATACAGTAAGAGTTAAGGTTACAAAAGAAAACCAGAACACTGGCAGAAAAGAAGGAAAAATAGCAGAAGTGGTTAGCCGAAAACAAACGGAATTTATTGGGCATCTTCAGCTAAGTACCAACTTTGCTTTTTTTGTTCCCGATACCAAGAAGCCTGTACCAGATTTTTACATTCCTCTTGACAAATTAAATGGTGCAACTAACAAACAAAAAGTTGTTGCAAGACTTATCAAATGGGAGAAAGGTGATAAAAAACCTTTAGGCGAGATTGTAGGTGTAATGAATCCTGAAGATGAGAATGATGCTGCAATGAAAGAGATTTTAGCAGAAGCAGGATTCCCTCTTTCATTCCCCGAAGATGTAATGGAAGAAGCTTTACGCTTACCAGAAGTTTTGGATAAAGAAGAAATTAAAAAGAGAATCGACTTTAGAGAAACACTCACATTTACCATTGACCCTATTGATGCAAAAGATTTTGATGATGCCATATCCATCAAAAAACTCAAAAAAGATTTGTATGAAATTGGTGTTCATATTGCCGATGTTAGTCATTATGTAATTCCTGAAACTAAGCTGGACGATGAAGCTTACAAACGAGCTACATCAGTGTATTTGCCAGATAGAGTAAACCCAATGTTACCCGAAAAAATCAGTAACGAATTATGTTCTCTAAGACCCAAAGAAGATAAGTTTACTTTCTCTGCTATATTCGAAATCACTGCAAAAGCCGAGGTTAAAAAAACAACCATCAGTAAAACTGTTATACATTCCAATCACAGATTCAGCTACGAAGATGTGCAGGAAATAATTGAAGGAAAAGCCTCACCCCAACCCTCTCCAAAAGGAGAGGGAGAAAAATACTATGAAGAAGTAATGCTTTTAAATGGTATTTCTCAAACCCTTCGTGCTAAAAGATTTGCTAAAGGAGCCATTAATTTTTCATCTAAAGAAGTTCGTTTTAAATTAGATGAAAAAGGTAAACCTATTGGCATTGTTGTTAAAGAAAGTAAAGAAGCCCATCAATTGATTGAAGAGTTGATGTTGCTTGCTAATAAAGCTGTGGCTGAATATGTGGCTAAAGTGAAAGTGAAGAACGAGCAAGTGCCTTTTCCTTATCGTGTTCATGATACACCCGATGAAAAAAAGTTGGCACCATTTATTGCTTTTGCAAAAAAATATGGACATACTTTCGATATCTCCTCTCCACAAAAAATAGCTGAAAGTTTTAATCAGTTATTGGATGATGCAAGAGGAAAGCCTGAGCAGCAAGTGCTTGAAACCCTTGGTATCAGAACAATGGCAAAAGCCGTTTATACTACAGATAATATTGGTCACTATGGTTTAGCCTTTGAGCATTATTGCCACTTCACTTCTCCTATTCGTCGTTATCCAGATGTGTTGGTGCATCGTGTGTTGCAAAGCATTTTAGAAGGCAAGGTGATGGTTGATAAAAAGATGGAGGAAAAGTGCAAACACGCCAGTTTAATGGAACGTGCTGCTATGGATTGTGAACGTGCTGCTAACAAATACAAACAAGTTGAGTTTATGAAAGAACGACTTGGACAAACATTTGAAGGCGTTATTAGTGGTGTTGCTTCATTTGGCTTATTTGTAGAAACTTTAGAACATAAATGCGAAGGCTTGGTAAGCATTGTTAGCCTGAGCGATTTTGATGATTTTAGATTAATTGAAGGCGATTATAGTTTAGTAGGAAAAAGAAGTGGCAGGGCATTTAGAATGGGAGATAAAATAACCATTTTAGTAGTTGCTGCTAACCTTGATAAACGACAACTGGATTACGAATGGGTTTTGGCAGGCGATAAACCAGAGAAGGAAAAAGAAAAGAAAGAGAAGAAAAAGAAATAAAACAAAAAACCTCGAAGCTTCAACTTCGAGGTTTTTTGTTTGCATCATTTCTAGTGAGGAACGAACAAGAAATCTGCTAAATGTTATGAGATTTCTCGGCAAGAACCTCGAAATGACGGTCTTTTACAAGCGTTGCTAACTTTTAAAAGTTGGCAACGCTAATGTTGAATTAAGAATTAGGTGTTTCTGGTGTTGAACCACCAGTTCCTACAGATTCAGTTAATACATAATCATTATATCTTGCCTCATCACTAAACTCATATAGGCTTTTGCCAATATTGGCATATTTAACCATTGTATTCCAAAGTTTATTTCCCAATACAACACGTTCTTGAGTTTTAATATCTCTGGTTTCAATAGCAGCTTCCATATCATCAATTTGTTTGTCTAACTTATCGGCAAGATTGGTGATTTCTGTTAAAAATGCTGCTGTTAAACCCTCGCTAGCAAGGTCTGTTAAAAAACTAGTACCCACTCTAACAACCCTGCGTGCAGTACGATACAAGTCACTATCTGGCAAATCACTTAATCCTCCAAAATCAAAAGTTCTAAACTTGCCGTTATT
Organism: Chitinophagaceae bacterium; assembly: GCA_025363355.1. Classification (GTDB taxonomy): domain Bacteria; phylum Bacteroidota; class Bacteroidia; order Chitinophagales; family Chitinophagaceae; genus CAIVPM01. Next base: position 13,476 of record JANYEB010000242.1, read on the forward strand.
GCCAAATTTAGTTTCAGCCATACTGCGAACAGTGGCAATTTTCTTACGCAAATTAAGTGCAGTAGCATCTTTAATTTCGGTAGCGGTAGATATTAATCCCAGCAATTCTTGGTCGGTTGGATGATTTTTAAATGCAGTGCTTTGGTCTTCAATTTCGCTAATGCGGGCAGCATCCACCATACGTGTTGCAAAGTCTGCTGCATCTCTTTGCATAGATAACACCAAAGCATCTGCTCTTTGCATTACCTCATCATCACCAATTACATAATCTCTTTTTAATTCGTTTTGTGACATAAAAAATTTTAAGATGTTAAAAGATAGAGCTAAATTAGAAATATATTTTCAGCTAAAAAATTAAAATGTTGGCGAAAGACAAAAAAATAATACCCCCTAAAAGCTGATAGTTATTCAAAAAAAATAGGCAGCAAATAAAACAAAATTGATAGCAATGTAAAAAGGATCGATAGCAGTATAAACCGGGTTGACAGTAAAGTAAAAAAAGCTAGTAGTAGCCGAAAGAGGGCAGGCAGCAGGTGAAAAAGAGTGGGCAGCAGATGAAAATGGGTCGGCAGCAGGTCATTCCGGCTGAATTTTTGGGCTACTATCAACTATTTTATGTCAAAATTGCAGTTTTTGAGGCGAGTTAATTAGAAGGAACTTTTAGCTTTCGCCGTTTTTGGTATTGAAAGCCTACCAACAACTTCATATCAATGTTGGTGAAGAACACACAACATTGGCAGTAAAGTTTATTCTAATCACCTAATTCTGTCTTTACAATATTGATTCTAAAAAAACCCGATTTAGTTAAAAGAGATATATACCAAATATTCTTTAATCCGTCTAATTCAGTAGGAAAATCATCATTAGCATCTATTATTGCTTTTAACTGATTTATAGTCTTTGTACCCAGATATTTTATTTCATTTTTTTTAGAGCCAAATTCGTTCACCCATCCTTGTAATGATTCATATAAATCTTCTGCTTTTATTTGGGAACAATAAGTACCACCTCTAAATTCAACAACATAAGTGTAAGTGTTCATATTCGTTTTGCCTATTTAACTTCAAGGTCTGTTAATCTATCTTACCTCCTGCATCCACTTCTTCATCCAAGGAGAAATTAGAATAATTACTACTCCAAATATTAAAGCATAAATAGCTAATTGTTTGTATCCATTGCAATACACATTTAATGCCTGCAAATTGGTAAGGTTGGTGGCATCGCTGGCAATATTAGCACCCAATATGCCTGCTACATATTGCCCATAGGCACTGGCTAAAAACCAAACGCCCATCATTACACCTTGTAGTTTTTGTGGAGATAGTTTGGTCATTAAACTCATACCAATTGGAGATAAACATAGTTCTCCAAAAGTGATAATAAACCAGCCAAAACTAAACCATCCCAAACTGGTTACACCACCACTATTTGCCATTGTTTTTAAATCGAAGAAAACATAAAAACCAACGGCTAAAAATAAAAATGCAATACCAAATTTTACCACAGAATTAGGCTCTGCTTTTTTTGCTTTCAGCCAAAGCCATAATAATCCCAGTAATCCTGCAAATGCAATTACAAACAATGAATTGCTAGAGTTGTTTACTCCATTAGGGTCTAGCTTGACGCCCAATACAGTATTTGACAAATTCTTTGCTGCAAACAAACTTAGTGAGCCGCCACTTTGTTCAAAAAAAGCCCAAAAGAAAATGGAGAAAAAGACAAATGCAAGAGCTGCATACATTTTTTTCCTTTCATTACTTGGCAATTTTATTAATTCATACACCAAATAAATTAAAACTAATGGCCCAATGGTGTACATAAAATAATCGGTGTACTCGGTTTTTGAAACCATTTTAATAATGATGGGTATGATAGCTAATGAACCTACATACACAACATATTCGTACCACTTTTTTTGACTATTCTCTGATATTGAGGTTGGCTGCAAACCAATAGTGGCAAGGCTTCTTTTGGTATAAGTAAAAGTAACTAAACTAATAACCATTACAATAGCGGCAAAACCAAAAGCATAGTTCCATCGCAGGTGTTGAGGAATATGCGTTTGCCATAACTCGCCATTGGCAACAGCAATACAAATGTATCCACCTAACAATGCACCTAAATTAATACCTGCATAAAACAAAGAGAAACCAGCATCGGTTCTTTCATCGCCATCTTTATATAATTGCCCCACCATTGTAGAAATATTGGGTTTAAAAAAACCTGTACCAACAATGGTGAAACCAATTCCAATGTAAAAAAATTGTGCAGGATTTACTGCTAAAATGCAACTGCCAATTATCATTAAAAAGCCTCCCCAAAATAATGACTTTCTAAAGCCAAGAATTTTATCCGCAAACAACCCACCTACGAAAGTAAAAGCATAAACAAATGCTTGTGTTGCTCCATATTGTTTGTTGGCAACAACATCATCCATTTTTAAACCAACCAATTTGTCCACCATAAATACTGTTAGCATTCCTCGCATTCCATAAAAACAAAAGCGTTCCCACATTTCACTGAAGAATAGATACCATAATTGCTTAGGATATTTCCCTTTGAAGTTTTGTATTTGTTCGAGTGTGGTTGGTTGCATAAAAACTGATTTTTAAACTTCCCGAAAGTTTTAAAGCTTTCGGGAAGTTGGCGAATGAACTAAACAAAAAAGCCACAGAAAAATTTCTGTGGCTATAAAAATATTGAATAAATTATTTAACCCCGTGCATCATTTTTTTAAGCACTGGAGTTAGTAAAAATAATAATACAGATGCAATACCTGTTAGTACCACAAACACCATAAAAAATTCAAATAAATTATGAATTTCAAATCCTACAAATACTGGATTAGCAGCGACAATACCTTTTTCAGTTTGGATTTTAGCAGTAATGTCTTCAGATGGCAAAACCAATTTTGTTACATCTAATTTGAAATTTTTATCTGCTTTTTTAGCATCTTCTATGAATTTGTTATTCTGTTTAATGACAGGGTCAATTTGTTTGCCTATTTCTTTATTTTCAACACTAGCCAAATTAAATTGTGCTAACAAAAACAATTCTTTCCCATTTGGGGTTATTTTCTTATCCAAAACTCCCTGTAAATCAATTCCTATTTCAGTAGCTTTTTTAAATTTATCACCAGTTGCAGGTATTATAGCACCCAACGAACCTGCTAAAGCATAGCCTGCTGCATTCGATAAAAAGAACACACCAAATAATAAAGAAGCAAATCTTTTAGGAGCCAATTTACCAACCAATGATAATCCAATTGGACTTAAACATAGCTCAGCAAAAGTTTGGATAAGATATAGTAAAATCAACCATTTAATAGCCAATAAACCACTGTTTCCTAGGTCTTTTACATTGTATGCAATGATGATATAACTCAATGCAATTAAGCCTAACCCTAATGCTTGTTTTGCAGTAGATTGTGGCTCTATACCTTTAATTCTTAATTTATCCCACAGCATACTAAATGGAAATGCAAATGCAAATACGAATGCACCATTAAATATTTGAACCATTGAAGGTGGCATATCCCAACCAAAAATTTTACGATCAGTTTGGTTGTCTGCAATGAAAGTTAAAGATGAACCTGCTTGTTCAAAAGCTGCCCAAAAGAAGATGATAAAGAAACCTACAATGTAAATAACACAAATTCTTTGTAACTCAACCTTGGTAAGGGATTTGTCAGAAATAATTAATCCTGCTAAGGTTAAACCCAATGCATAAATAATAGGGTAAATAATTGTTTTAATAGGATTTGTTCCTGCTAATAAAAATCTAAAAACAAAGAATAAAGCAACAAATGAAATAGCTGCAATAACTAAGGATTGCATTGAAAATTCTGCTTTTTGTGCTTCTCCTTCTTCGTATTGAGATGCATCGTTGTGTTTAGGCAAACCTCCTAATGGTTTTCCTTCAGGTGTTACAACATATTTATCTTTCAAAAAATGAAACACAACTGTTCCTAAAACCATTGCAATGGACGCAGCTAAAAAACCCCATTTAAAAGCGTGAATATCTCTAATGCCTCCAGCATCTTTAACATCTCCAACTAATGGGCAAATTAATTGACCTAAGAAAGCCCCTAAGTTAATACCCATATAAAAAATAGTAAAAGCAGTATCTAGTTTTGACTTCTCTTGTTTTGGGTAAAGGCTACCCACCATACTAGAAATATTAGGCTTGAAAAAACCGTTCCCAAAAATGATAATGGTTAAAGCTGTCCACAATAAAGTAGTTGCCAAGCTCATATTTGAACTAAAAACAGTAGCACTCATAAATAATAAAAACTGCCCAACTGCCATCATTAAACCACCAAGCATAATGCAATTTCTATTGCCAAAAAATCTATCAGAAATAAAACCACCAAGCATTGGAGTTAAATAACAAAGACCTAAGAAACCTCCATAAATTAAAGAAGCATCTGCCTCTTTCATTAATAAAGAATTTACCATAAATAGGGTGAGGATAGCCCTCATTCCATAGAAGTTAAATCGCTCCCACATTTCAGTACCAAACAATACCCACAAACCTTTAGGGTGTTTTTGTTGTGGCTCAGTAATAACTTGATTCATACAGTTAGTTTTCGTTTTAAATTTTTGAGTTGGCAAAATAGGGATAAATCTTAAACCAGCAATTGCAATTTCACAATTACTTTCGCCACCAATATATTTTTTATGAATATTTTACTTTTAGGTTCTGGAGGAAGAGAAAATGCACTTGCTTGGAAAATGCAGCAAAGCCATCATTGTTCTCAACTTTTTATT
>JANYEB010000249.1 GCA_025363355.1 Chitinophagaceae bacterium
CTTTGGCTCAATTAGATTATAACAAGAAACTTTCTTTGAACGATAGAATCACAAAATATTTCCCAGATTTTAGACTATACGATTCCAATACAACCAAATTGGTAACTATAAAAGATATGCTAGGGCATCATCTTGGCACAAAAACTTTTCAAGGAGATTTTACTTTTTGGAACAGTGCTTTAACAAGAAAACAAGTAATGCAAAAGATGCGTTATATGAAGCCCAGCAATGATTTTAGAACAAGTTTTGGTTATTGCAACAGTTGCTTTTTAACTGCTGGAGAAATCATTCCCAAAGTTACTGGCAAGCCTTGGGAAGTTTATATTTATGATAGTTTAGTGATGCCCTTAGAAATGAAACACACACAAACACTAACTTATGGAATGGAGCAAATGCAAAATTTTGCATACCCACATACTAATTCTTTTGTTGAAAATCTAACACAAATTCCTTTTGACAAAATAGATAATATGGCTCCTGCAACTAGTATGGTTAGTTGTGTAAACGATTTAAGCCATTGGCTTTTGATGCAATTAGATAGTGGAAAATATAATAACAAACAAATACTTCCTTGGCAAGTAATTGCAAAAACTAGAGATATGATTACACCGATTTCTAGCAGAAAAAAAGGGGCTACACATTTTTCTGGTTATGGGTTAGGTGTTTTTATGTATGATTATCAAGGCAAGCAGGTATTTTATCATACAGGCGGTGCAGATGGATTTGTTACAAACACTTGTTTTGTGCCAGAGCTACATCTTGGTATTAGCATTTTAACTAATAATGATAATCAGAATTTCTTTGAAATACTACGTACACAAATTTTAGATGCATATATGGATGTACCATATACCAATAAAAGCAAAAAACAACTTCCAAATCATCTTAAGGATAATCAAGATCAACAAAATGAAATTGCTGCTTGGAAGAAAAGAATTGTAAATAACAAACCAGCTTTACCATTAAGTAATTATACAGGCATTTATGAGCATCCACTTTATGGAACCATTGATATTATTGAGGATGGTGATGTTTTAAGAGTTAGATTCAACAGCCACAGAAACCTTACTGCAACATTGAAATATATGGACAATGACGAGTTTATGATTACTTATAATCCTATTATCTATGGTATTTTTTCAACCAAATTCAAGATGGAAAATAACAAAGTAAAAAGCCTTGATATTAAAGTGAGCGATTTTATTGAGTACGATCCTTATACTTTTATAAAGAAGTAAATTTATTGATGTATTTTGCTAGAGTCTTTTACCATTTCAAATATTTCAGCCATTTCTGTATCGTTCAAATAACGCCATTTACCAACAGCAACATCAAGTTTGATGTTCATAATTCTAATGCGTTGTAAATTCATAACAGTATAGCCAAACTTATCACACATCTTTCTTATTTGCCTATTCATTCCTTGTGTAAGAATAATTTTGAAAGTATAATTACTAAGTTTTTTTACAAAGCAAGGATTGGTTAACCCATCTTTTATTCTAACACCATTAGACATTCCTTTAACAAAAAAATCTGTGATAGGTTTATCAACTTTTACAATGTATTCTTTCTCGTGATTATTACCTGCACGAAGAATTTTATTTACTATATCGCCATCATTCGTTAAAAAAATTAATCCCTCAGAATCTTTGTCCAATCTACCAATTGGGAATATTCGTTTTTTATGATTGATGAAGGAAACCATATTTCCTTTTATTTTCTCTTCTGTAGTTGTTGTAATTCCTACAGGTTTATTAAAAGCAATGTAAATTAAATCTTCTCTTTTTTTAAGCTCATCTTCTGTTGTAATAAGACTTCCATCCACTTCTACAGCATCTCCAAAAGTGTACCTATTGCCAAGTTTTGCAGGTTGATCGTTCAACAAAACTCTGCCTTCAGTAATCAACTTATCAGCCTCTCTTCTTGAGCAATAACCAGTATCACTAATGAACTTATTTAAACTGATAGAATCTTTTTGCACGTTTATTTATTAAGAATTATTAATTTAAAACAACAACATCAATCACTGCATCAATATTGATAGAGCCATAAATATGTGGAAACTCTTGATTTATAGAAGGTGCCAGTTCATAAACAAGTTTATGATTTAATTTGGCTGTATCAATCACCAGCTTCACTAAACCTATAACACCTTTATAATATCTATCTAAAACGCCATCTACTTGTTCTGCTTTACTGCAATGAATAAATCCTTCAATGGGTAAAGATGATGCTACATAAAATCCATCTTTCTTAGCAACTTCCCATTCTTTACTTGTTGTGATATGATATATATTTTCCATACTATAATTTTTTATTTGATTGCTCTAGGAATCCTTTGTTCCAACATCATTAGATCTGCTAGAACTATTGCTGTTACTGCTTCTAACACAACAGGAACTCGTAATGCAATACACAAATCGTGTCTTCCTTTTATGCTAAATTCTTCAATTTGATTGGTTGTTATGTTGAGTGATTGTTGCTCTTTTGGTGTTGATGAAGTTGGCTTTACTGCAACTCTAAAAACCAATTCATTGCCATTTGTCAAACCTGCAACAATACCTCCTGCATTATTAGTTTTTGTTGCTCCATTTTCATCAATAATTGAATCGTTATGTTGGCTACCAAACATTTTGGCAGCAGCAAAACCGCTTCCAAATTCAATACCTTTTATTGCCGGAATTGAGAACACAATGTGGCTAATTAAACTTTCAACACTATCAAAAAATGGTTCTCCTAAACCAATAGGCAAACCAATTGTTTTACATTCAATAATTCCACCAACAGAATCCTTGGTATCAATTGCTTTTTGAATGCCTCTTTCAATGTCACGCTCTCCTCCTACTTTAACTAAAGTTGCATTTATAGAAATGTCTTTCAGTATCTTTTTTGCTATCACTCCAGCTGCTACCAAACACAAAGTTAATCTTCCACTAAAATGCCCACTGCCTCTGTAATCTTCAAAACCTCCAAACTTTTTTGAGGCAACAAAATCTGCATGTCCAGGTCTTGGAATATCTCTTTGCTTTTCATAATCACTACTTCTTGTATTATTGTTTTCAAAGATGATAGTTAAAGGTGCACCAGTTGTCTTTCCATTAAAAATACCAGATTTGAATATAGGCAAATCATCTTCTTTACGGGGTGTTGTTGCCTTTTGCAAACCTCCTTTTCTTCTTTCAATGTCAATTAAAAAATCATCAACACATAAACTTAAACCGGCAGGAACACCATCTATTAAAATACCCACAGATTCTCCGTGAGATTCTCCAAAAATGTTTATTCTAAAAAGTGTTCCAAAGCTATTCATTTTGTCACCAATTAATTGAGAGTTATACGTTAGTTCTATTCCTAATTCCTAATTTTCAAAGCCCATCTATCCCATAATTGTTTAGCATCTGGGGTTAAGTCTAAAGCAAATATTCCTGCAATCATTGCAACAGAAAAAATTGTTGCTCTTGATACTATGCCAATAAATCCACTTAAATTTTTGCAAGCATAAAAAGCAATGAAATAACACACTACAGCCAATACAATTGCTAAAATGTTTTTATATGTAAATGGTTGCATATTAAATTTTTTTCGCAAATATTCAAACCTTATTGAATTATAAACTGTGATTGAAATAATATCTGCATAAGCAGAACCTTCTAAACCAAAACGCTCAATTAAATAAAAGGTTGTGGGTAAGCGAACAGCTAATAATATCATACCAGTAATAAACTCAAACTTCCAAAATGTAGATGTGCCAATGATTAAACTGTTCACCCCTGTTGAGGCATCAATAGTTCTTGCAATACAAATAAAGAACATTGTGTTCATCCCCATTTTCCAAGCTTCGTCTATATGTAGAGCATCAATCATAGGCACTGCGTTCAACCAAATATTGCCAAAAAGAAACATTGCCATTAAAGATAAATTGATACAAGAACGACTATAAACCCTACGAATTTCTGCAAGGTTTTTATTCTTCCACGCGAAAGTTAAAATACCTATAGAGCCACCTATCATTGCTTTTGAAGGAATGCTTACTAAATTTGCTCCATACTGTGCTATACTAAAATCGCCAACTGTTGCTTGCCCTTTTTTGGCTCCTAAAATAAATGCATCAATTACTGTTGTTAAGGACATAATAATAAGCCCAGAATAAATAAGCAATTGCATTGACAGCATTTTTTTCCAAAACTTTTTTGTTACTCTGCTAATACTGAAATGGAAATACACTTCATTTTTTTTCTTAAAAAAAAGAAACAAAACAAGAAATAAAAATAAAAATTGCAAACTAAAAAAAAGAATAAAATTGTCGAACGAAATAACTTTAAACATCAACAAAAGCAATAGCAAAACTGTAATGAAACGCAAAGCCGTTTCTTTTAAAAAATTGGAAATTATAGAGCGATGTTTTACATAAGCCAATGTTTCAAACAATGTAAACAAAACCATCCCAAAAGCAAATACAAATAAGTATGGATAATAATCAACTACTAGCGGAGAATTAGTATTGTATTTTTTTATTACAATTGGTTTAATGAAATATCCAACTATACAAAACACAAAAAAGCCTATTAAACAAAAGCCTAAAACAATAGAGAGTAACTCATTTTTTTTCTTTGGTAAATTATCGTTGTAATATGGATAAAATTTATACAACACTGGTAGTGTGCCCAATGTAGTAAATGCTACTGCGAGCGATGAAAAATCAACAATAATTTTTGTTAGACCTACTTGTGATTTTGTAAGAACCCCAAACTTGGTGTACAACAAAACGCTCAATGCACCAAAAGCAAAACCTCCAATCATAAAGATTGTTGATAATATGGTTTGCTTTCTTAATGTGCTCATTGTTTAATTAGCTTGAAGTATTGGCGAAGATAATGGTTCAATATTTTTTACTTTCAATAAATACAATCTCTCTATATTTTTAACCGTAAACCATTCTTTATTTTTCTTTCTTATTCTTTTATGTTGCCATTCAGTAGTAGGTATTATTTTTTTGTTTGTGATAGGAATAGTTATGGGCATATTAAACCCATCAATACAATTTGAATATTTATAAAAGAGTTTCTTTCCTTTAAAATAATAATCAAGCTGTGGAATTTGTGTTGTGGTTAAATATTGGTCAAATATCTTTTGCAAATCAAGTCCTGTTTGTTCTATTAGGTATTGCTCAATCTCAACACCATCAACAGTTTTGTGATAAAATTTCTCATTCATTCCACGCAATATTTTCCTAAATTTTTTATCATCGTTCAAAGCGTTTCTAATGCTATGAATCATATTAGCAGCTTTCCAGTACATATCGCCACTACCTTCTTTATTTACTCCATAAGGTCCAATAATAGGCACATCATTCACAATATTTTTTCTCAGTCCATAACAATAATCATTAGCTGCTTCTTTGCCATAATAATATTCTGTAAACAATACCTCGCTATAATTTGTAAAGCCTTCGTGAACCCACATATCAGCAATATCTTTTGTGGTAATAGAATTTGCAAACCATTCGTGTCCGCTTTCGTGAACAATAATAAAATCCCATTTTAAACCCCAACCACTGCCACTTAAATCTCTTCCTTTATATCCATTCTGAAACCCATTTCCATAAGCAATAGCACTTTGATGTTCCATACCCAAATAAGGTGCTTCTACCAGTTTATATCCATCTTCATAAAAGGGGTAAGGCCCAAACCAATATTCAAAAGCTTTGAGCATTGGCTTCACTTGTTTAAACTGCTCTTGAGCTTTTTCTTTGTTATAGTCCAACACCCAATAACTTAAATCGAGAGTGCCTTTTTCGCCATTAAATGAGTCTGTAAAATTTATATAATTACCAATGTAGGGAACTATGCAATAGGTGTTGATGGGGTTTTTGACTTGCCAAGTGAAACTGTTTGGTGTTTGGAGTTTGGGGTTAGTTTGTTGTATTGTTGTATTGTTTTGATTTCCTAATTCCCAATTCCTAATTCCATTTCCCACAGCCACCAAACTATCAGGAACAACAATCGTTAAACTTGATCCACTATCAGGTTCATCCCCTTGATAATCTTTACAAGGAAACCAACTACTTGCTCCCAAACCTTGGCAAGCAACACTTACAAATGGACGACCCAGTTTATCTTTTGCCCAAACCCATCCACCATCCCAAGGTGCTTTTTTTGCTTCACGAGGTTTGCCGTGATAGAAAATAGTAATTGAATCTATATCCCCTTTTTTATAAGTTGTAACCTTCTTTCGACGAAAAAGATAAAAATTTTTTCCGATGGTAGTGTCTCTTCCAAAATTGAACGTAAAGTTGTGAGGTTTATCAGGATTATAGTTTTTTATTAACTCTATGGTATCTTCTGGCAAGAAACGTCTTCTATACCAATTTTTGTTTGAGCCCAAAAAAATGCTATCATACATTAAAGGATACTGTAAATCAATTTGCATCCCATATTCTTCTGGTTCTAAACTCCCGTCTTTTTCAATATCAATTAAATATTTGTATATAACTACTACCTTACCTTCAATCTCCTTCTTTTCAAAATCAGGTTTCACAGTAATATCATAATATAATACATCCCACCAATCTCTGTTTTCATTATTGCTGCCACGCAAAGTATCTGCTTTGGTAAAAGTGTTTTTGGGTGTATTAAGTTGTGCTTGCAAGCAAGTAGTAATTAGCAAGTAGCAAGTAGCAAGTAGTATTATTTTCATAAATCATATTTTTCAATTTATTTGATTGCCGTTGGCCTAAGTAAAGGGCAATGAAAGCTGTGTTATTTTAATAATAAATTTAAAATCCCTGCTAATAGTAGCTGCTTACATACACAAAAATTTACCATCCCTGCTAATAGTAGCTGCCTACCTATTCACGAATTTTAAATTCTTTTTCATAGTTCCAGCATATATGTATAGGGATTATAAATTCTTGTATACATACGCTAAGCAAATATTTTGGTATTTAAAATTCTTGCTCGCTTATGCACTGCTTATATACAGGAATGATATCTACCACACCTCGCAAACATAAAAATATATTAAAACATCTCATTTTAATATATTTAAATAAA
>JANYEB010000077.1 GCA_025363355.1 Chitinophagaceae bacterium
TTTTGATAACCTCTATCAATTTGTTCAATGTTTTGAATAGTGCTTTTTCCTTCGGCACTTAATGCAGCAATTAGCAATGCTTGACCTGCACGAATATCTGGGCTGCTCATTGTAATACCACGTAATTTATTTTTCCGCCCAAGCCCTATAACTGTTGCTCTGTGTGGGTCGCAGAGAATTATTTGAGCCCCCATATCAATCAATTTATCTACAAAAAACAAACGACTTTCAAACATTTTTTGATGAATTAAAATACTGCCTTTTGCTTGTGTGGCAACCACCAAAACAATGCTTAATAAATCTGGTGTAAAGCCAGGCCAAGGATGGTCGCTCATTGTTAAAACACCACCATCTAAAAAGGTCTGTATTTCATAACTTTCTTGTGCAGGAATATGAATATCATCGCCAGTAATATTCATCTGAATACCCAATTGAGAAAATTTTTCTGGAATAATTCCTAAGTGTTCAACACCAGCTCCTTTAATTAAAATATCACTTTGTGTCATTGCAGCAAGCCCAATAAAACTCCCCACTTCAATCATATCTGGCAGCATAGTATGTGTTGTTCCATTTAATTTTTCAATACCATTAATCACTAACATATTGCTACCAATACCATCAATTTTTGCACCCATTCTCACCAACATTTTACATAGTTGTTGCAAGTATGGTTCGCAAGCTGCATTATAAATGGTGGTAGTGCCTTGTGCCATAACTGCTGCCATTAAAATGTTTGCAGTACCTGTAACACTTGGTTCATCAAGCAACATAAATGTGCCTTGCAGTTGTGGTGTTGTTATTTCAAAAACACTTTGTTCTTGGTTATAATTAAACTTTGCACCTAATTTTTCAAAGCCAATAATATGTGTATCTAATCTTCTTCTACCAATTTTATCGCCACCTGGTTTTGGAATATATGCTTTTTTAAAACGTGCCAACATAGGACCAGCAAGCATTACAGAGCCACGCAACATTCCACCTCTTTTTCTAAAAGCTTCACTTGCTAAATAATCTACATTGATATTATCCGCTTGAAACTTGCAAGTATGTTCATCAATTCTATTGATTTTAACTCCCATTTCTTGCAATAAATCTATTAAAAGATTTACATCAATAATATTGGGAATATTGTTGATGGTTACTTCATCAGCAGTTAATAAAACTGCACTGATAATTTGTAATGCTTCATTTTTTGCACCTTGAGGAACGATGGTTCCACTTAATTGCTTTCCACCTCTTACTTCAAAATTTGCCATTTTGCTAGTTGATTGGTTTATATTTTTTATTACTATTTATAATTTATTGAATTAGCAGCAAACTACCACTTTGTAAACATTCTATCTAAATAATCTTCTTTAAATTCTATAAACGTTGGATTGCCTGTTGCTGTTGTGTTTGGTGTTTGACATTTAAACAAATCCTCGATTAGTGTTTGCATTTCTTTTTGAGATAAAGCGTGCCCCGCTTTAATGGCATTCTGCCTAGTTAAACATCGAACTAATTTTTCTCTTTTACTAAACTTGATATCACTGCTTGAATGTTTAAATTGTTCTAATAATAACTCAATACTATTCTTTTCATTTCCTTGCAAAACATCTGCTGGCGTGCCTTGTATTACAAATGTATTATTGCCAAAATGTTCTATTTGATATCCTAGAGCATTAATATCTTCCAATAAATCTTCTAATAAAACAGCGTCAGCCGCACCCAATTCTAAAGTCACCGGAAATAAACTTTTTTGAGTTACAGCCTGTTTATTATGTGCTTCTTTGCTATACTTTTCGTACAAAATTCTTTCGTGAGCCAATTGCTGATGAATTAACATAAAGCCTTTTGGTGTTGAAGAAATGATGTAGGTACTGTGAAGTTGGGTTACAACTGCATTTACAGGATGATGTTTATAGTTTATAGTTTCTTGTTCGTTATCAGTTTTGAGTTTTGAGTATGGTGTTATTTGTTCCGATTCATTGCTATTTGCATTATACTTTGTTTCTTCTCCTTTGTGGGTTAAAGGTTGAAAAAAATCTTTCCAATGTTTAAGTTCGCTATTAGCAGACCTTTCTATAAAGTGAGCCTGATTTTTTTGAGTGAAGGTTTTATAAAGATTAGATGATGATACCTCACCTTTTCTTTCTTCAGTAAAGGGATTACTAACTGATGAAAGGCTTTGTATATTAGCATTTAGTGTAAAATCTAAGCTTGGTGCCACACTAAATTGTGCTAGTGCATGTTTAACAGCAGATTGTACAAATGCGTAAGTTATTTTCTCATCTTCAAACTTAATTTCTTGTTTGGTTGGATGAACGTTGATATCAATTTGTTCAGGATCTAAATCTATAAACAACACATAACTAGGAAAACTATCTTTTGGCAATAAATCATTATAGGCTGTATTTACTGCGTGGTTTAAATATGCACTTTTAATAAACCTGTTGTTTACAAAAAAGTACTGGTCGCCACGAGTTTTTTTTGCTGTATCTGGTTTGCCAATAAATCCATACACATTTAAGTAGTCTGTCTCTTCTTTCACAGGAACTAACTTGGCATTATAGTTATTGCCAAGAATTTGCACAATGCGTTGCTTTAGATTTCCTGCTTCTAAATGAAAAACCTCTTGTCCATTACTTGTTAGTGAAAAAAATATATTAGGAAAAGACATAGCCACCCTAATGAATTCGTCAACAATGTGACGCATTTCAACGCTATTGCTTTTTAAGAAATTTCTTCGTGCAGGCACATTAAAAAACAAGTTTTTCATACTAATGCTAGTGCCATTAGTAAAGGCACAAGGCTCTTGTTTAATCACCACACTATTTTCTATTTCAATATAACTACCAATTTTTTCTTCTGTCTTTTTTGTTTTTAATTCAACTTGTGCCACAGCTGCAATACTTGCCAAAGCCTCGCCCCTGAAACCCATTGTTTTTATTTTAAACAAATCTTCAATTTGTTTAATCTTGCTGGTGGCGTGACGCTCAAAAGCCATTCTAGCATCGGTTTCGCTCATTCCTTTGCCATTATCAATTACTTGAATTAAGCCTTTACCAGCATCACTAACAATCAATTTAATTTCTGTGGCATCTGCATCAATTGCATTTTCCATCAACTCTTTAACAGCACTTGCTGGGCGTTGAATGACCTCGCCAGCTGCTATTTGGTTGGCAATGTTATCGGACAATAAATGAATGATATCTGACAAACGTGGTTACGATTTATCGATTTAATAAATTACGATTTCGCTGAAAATGAACAACGTAAAACCTGATGAAAAAGAATTAGGAACTTGTATTAAAAGAAAATACCAAGTTTTAATGCCATACTATTAAGATTAACTCTACCATCTCCACCCCAACTGCTGTTTTTGGTAACATCAATAAATCCATTATTGAAAACCAATCCTGCAACCAATACATTTTTGTCAGAAATAGGAATTTCTACACCACCACCAATTTGCATTCCAATTGTTACTGGCTGAATTTGGCTAATTACATTATCGTTTTCTTTTGAGTAATTTGCTACGCCACCAACAAAAAAATTGGTACTAACATCTGCACGAGCTTTAACAGGCACAGCTAAAAACCCACCAAAATTTGCCCAATAATCCATTTTACCTTTATTGTTTGATTTAAGCTTTAAAGTAAATGGTACTTCTACATATTGAATTCCAATATTATAATTGGCTGTATTTTTTACATCGCTATTATCTGCTGTTGTGTATCCTACTTTTTTATCACTCCAACTATTTCCTGTGTAAGAAAGTTTTCCACCAACGTGAGAGACTTGCAAACCCGTAGAAAAAATATAGTTATCTGCAAATTCATAATCTAACATTAAACCATAGTTAATACCAACTTTTGAGCCATCGCCTTTAATACCATTTTCAACAGGATGAAACCAAGAAATATTGGGTTCTATTTTAAATCCAATTCTTAAATCTCTTGAATGTTTTTGAGCAAAACTTGCTGTTGTTACCACTAAAACCAATAATAGAGAAAGCACTTTCTTCATAATATATATTATTTAATGTGCAAATGTAGGAGAACTGAGACTTTTTAGCAGAAATAGGTGTAGTGTATCAATAATAATAAGTGCTGGAACTCTTTTATTTGTCCCTCGACTCTACCAAGCTTTTATCAAGCGTTTTAAATAGTAATGAATAATTTTCATCGTCTTTCAACATATAATTGTTGTAAATAATAGTGCCATTTTTATCAAGCAGATAATATTGAGGGACAAATGTTATATAAAGCCTTTCTCTCAAGCTTTTACCTTTAACATACTTTTCAATATCGCAAATTTGTGTCCAAGGCATTTGCTCTTTTTCTAAAGCATCCTTCCAATTTTGTTCATTATTATCAATAGAAACTGAAATGAGTTGTAACCCTTTGGATGTATATATTTCATAAATATTTTTTAGTCTGGGAATGTTTTTTCGGCAAGGCGAACACCACGAAGCCCAATAACAAACTAGTACATAACCTTTGTTTGTAAAGTCTGATAGGCTATAAGTATTATTTGAAATTGTTTTAAATTCGAAATTTGGAAAAACATTGCCAATACCAAACTTTGAAGCCAATACTTTTTGTTTTATAGTTGAGTCGGCATATTCGCCTCTTTTTGAAATTTTGTATTCTTCATTTAATGAGGAAAATATGGTCTCTAAACTATCAGGTTTAACTACATTCATTCTTAAAATATTTATTAGAAATGAATGGTATGAAATGTAACTCTTTGGGTGTTGATTAATAAATGTTAAAACGCTGTTATAACCTTTTTTAGCATACGTCATTTTTAAATATTCTTCCTGTTCTTTTTGAAAAGGAAAGTTTTTTAATTGAATATCCAGTATTGTATCTTTTGAATAAAGATGATTAACTTTTAATTCCATTTTACCGGCTGAGACAAATAAATCTAAATAACTTAATGCATCTGATTGTTGTAGGCGAAATTTAGCTGCCTCATATTTTTCTTTGCATTTTCCCTTGATATAAAAAACAGTATCATCAATTTTATTGGGGTATTCAAAGCCATTAAAACTGGTAAATGTTGTAAAATCTAAATAGTTTCCAACATACTCTTTGTTAACGGTTACTTTAATTTCAAACTCGCCTTGGCTTTTGGCATTAAATGGTATTGCAATGATGGTTGCTAGTATTAGTGTTTTAGTATTCATATCATCCGTTTTGGTTATGGATATTAAAATTATGGGGTTATATATTTTATAATGCTAAAACTTTGTTAATCTATTTCTTAAACAACTCTATTTGCTTTGGCAAAATATTAAAACTCATTCTGTGGTGCTTGCAAACACCAAATTGTTCAATGGCGTTTCTGTGTATTAATGTTCCATAGCCTTTATTTTTATTCCAGCCATATTGGGGAAACTTTTTATGCAGTTGCAGCATATACTCATCTCTGTATGTTTTAGCTAAAATACTTGCTGCTGCAATGCTTGCAAATTTGCCATCGCCTTTAATAATGCAATGATGTTGTATGTTTTTATAAGGCGTAAATCTATTGCCATCTATCAGCAATAATGCTGGCTGAGTATGCAATTTATCTATTGCATTGTGCATTGCCTTGAAAGATGCTTTTAGAATATTGATTTTGTCAATCTCTTTATTGTCAATCATTGAAACAGCATAAGCAGTGGCATTTTGCTCTATAAATAAGCGTAGTTCGTTTCTATATTTTTCTTTAACCTGTTTGCTATCGTTTAACAAGGGGTGATAAAAATCTTTTGGTAAAATAACAGCAGCAGCAAACACAGGGCCTGCATAGCAACCACGACCAGCTTCATCGCATCCTGCTTCTGTTAAACTTTTATCGTAATATTTTTCTAGCACAGTGCAATTATACAATTTAACCAAGATATTTCTTTAGACAGCAAATTAATTTGCAATCACTACAGTCTTAATTGCACGTGTGCAAAATGGTTTTGCATACGCTACAATTACAATTGCATACGCTACAGAGCTGTTTGCATACACTACAGAGCCGTTTGCGTACGCTACAGTTGCGTTTGCACCAACGCATATACAGTTGCAGTGCATGCAAAATGGTTTTGCATACACTACAGCCTTAATTGCACGTGTGCAAAATGATTTTGCACACGCTACAGAGCCATTTGCATACGTTACAATTGCGTTTGTAGGTATTATTCGCAAATCTTGATTAGTAGATAGAGTTGCCAACCTTCAAAAGGTTAGCAACTCTTTTATACCAATATCATTTCAATCTTTTTCTACATTTGCAGCTTCATATAAAAAATATGCAAGAAGATCGTTCAAACAGAATTATTGCCAACTGGGTTTTTGTGGGTGTGGCAATGCTTATTATTCAAGTTTTGATAGGTGGCATTACCAGATTAAGTGGTTCTGGCTTATCCATTACAGAATGGAAACCTATTATGGGGGCTTTGCCTCCAACATCTGAAACTGAGTGGCAGCAACTGTTTTTAAAATATCAGCAAATAGCACAGTATAAATACATCAATAATCATTTTAGTTTATCCGACTTTAAGTTCATCTTTTTTTGGGAGTGGTTTCACAGGCTTTGGGCAAGATTAATTGCTGTAGCTTTTGCAATTCCTTTTATATACTTCATTATCAAAAAACATATTAAATCTTGGATGATAAATCCATTGATAACATTATTTGTTTTAGGTGGTTTGCAAGGTTTAATTGGCTGGATAATGGTTAAAAGTGGTTTAAACGATGAGAATATTTATGTAAACCACATCAAGCTTTCTATACACTTTGTCTCAGCAATGGGGTTAATTTGTTACGCTTTGGTTTTTGCAATGTCGTTAAGAGCTAAGAAAGAAGACTTTGTAATAAATCCCCCACTTAAAAAATTTACTATTTATCTGATTGGTTTACTAACGATTCAGCTTTTTTATGGAGCATTTATGGCAGGATTAAAAGCTGCTAATATTGCATCTACTTGGCCATTGATTAATGGTATGGTTGTGCCAGATGCTATGTTTAAAAATGGCATAAGTGATGGCTTATTTTTTAATAAAATTACTATTCATTTTATACATCGTGGGTTGGCATATCTTGTTGCTGCACTTGTGGTGATTTGGTGGTTTAAAACAAAGAAACAGCAAGCTTCTAGCACATTTAATAATGTAAAAAATTATCCATTATTATTGGTAATTGCTCAAGTTGTTTTGGGTATTGCTGCTGTTTTAACAAGTCCACAAATTGTTATGGGTAGTTTCGGTTTGTTTGAATGGATTGCTTTATTGCATCAGCTTGTTGGAATGCTGTTATTGCTTAGTTTAGTAGCTAATCTATATTTGATAAAAACCAAGTAGAAAACTCATTCCCTTATTTTTGCCAAAAGCGTTTTCAACTTCTTTTTATGCAAGATTTATTAACTAAAATTGACAAACAAAAATTACCCAATCATATTGCCATTATTATGGATGGCAATGGAAGATGGGCTGAAGAACAAGGACAAGATAGACTGTTTGGGCATTATCACGGCGTTGAAAGTGTTAGAAATATTGTTGAAGGTTGTGCAGAATTACAAGTTGGATTTTTAACACTGTATGCTTTTAGTACAGAAAATTGGGACAGACCAAAAAATGAAGTTGATGGATTAATGGTTTTGTTGGTAGAAACTATAAAAAAAGAAGTGCCAACTCTTAATAAAAATAATATTAAACTGCACGTAATTGGTGATACAGCAATGTTGCCAGATTTTGCACAAAATGAATTGCAAGAAGCATTACAGCTAACGTCTAGCAACACAGGTTTAAACCTTGTAATGGCTCTCAGTTATAGTAGCAGATGGGAAATTGTGAATGCCGTGCAGCAAATTGCTATGGATATTAAAGATGGAAAACTTGACCCAATAGATATATCTCATCAAACCTTTAATAATTATTTGTGTACTAAAAATATTCCAGATCCAGAACTGATTATTAGAACAAGTGGTGAGTTTAGAATCAGCAATTTTTTATTGTATCAACTAGCATACTCTGAATTGTATTTTACAAATACTCGTTGGCCAGAGTTTAGAAAGCAAAACCTATACGAAGCTATTCTTGACTTTCAAGGCAGAGAAAGAAGATTTGGCAAAACAGGAAATCAAATAAAGCAAGAGATTGAAATATAATTTCAGTATGTACTAAGTACACAATTAAAACAAATCCTGCTACCTTTATAGCCTCAAAAGAGCAAGAATTGCTTTTGCCATAATATTAACTCTAACGAATTTTCAATTATGCCTCTAAAAAACGGAGCAGCTTTGGTTGCCGAATATCCTAAAATGCCCGTCACTGTCGATTGTGTCATCTTTGGTTTTGATGATAATGAACTAAAAGTTTTGCTAATAAGAAGTGATTTAGAAAAGTATCAAGGTATGTGGAGTTTACTTGGCGATGTAGTAAATGATACAGAAGAAATTGATGCAGCAGCTTACAGGGTTTTAGATCAAAGAACAGGAATGACTGATATTTATTTAGATCAAGTAAAAGCGTTTAGTCATCCCAAAAGACACCCAGGTGGCAGGGTAATTACCGTTGCTTATTGCTCCTTATTAAACATCAAACATCACAGTTTACAGATTACAGAAAATGAATTGCATTGGCATAATGTATCTTCAATTACTGAGATGGCATTTGACCACAAAGAGATTTTAGACACTTGTCACGAGTGGTTACAAAAAATGATTCAAGAACATCCACTTGGATTTAATTTGCTACCCGATAAATTTTCTCTTCGAGAACTTCAAAACCTTTACGAAGCTATTTTGGGCATTCAATTAGATAGGAGAAACTTCAGAAAAAAGTTCGCAACAATGGATTTGCTGATTGATTTAGATGAAATGGAGCAAGATGTTCCCCATCGTCCAGGCAAACTTTACAAGTTTAATTTCGAGAAATACAACAAGAGTCCAAGAAAATGGATTGGGATTGATTTTTAGTAATGTTTTCTAAAGAAAGAAAAATTTAACATTTTGTTAAAAAAAATTTGATTGTTTGTTATAATTATTCATCTTTGTAGTGCAATGTGTTAAAATTACACATTCAAACAAACGATTGCACTGATAAAATATGAAACTAAGTAGCCTAATATTAATGTTACTGCTTGCCACTGTTGGCAAGAGTCAGTTGCTTAGCTGGAGTCCGCAGTACATTCAAGAATCCTCCTCAACTGTTGATATTATTTGCGATGCAACCCTTGGTAACAAAGGCATTAAAGATTATACACCAACAACAGATATTTATGTTCACATAGGTGCTATTACTACAGCAAGCACAAATAGCAGCGATTGGAAAGGATCTAAATTTACTTGGGCTACCACTACAGCTACAGCCAATGCTACATACTTAGGAAGTAATAAATGGAAATTTACAATTACTGGAGGATTAAGAACTTATTTTGGAATTACCAACCCTTCTGAGAAAATTTTACGCATAGCTGTTTTATTTAGAAATGGTGCAGGAGCTAAAGTACTTAGAAATGCTGATGGAACAGATATGTATGTGCCAGTTTATGATAATGGACTTTATACTAGAATTGATAATCCTTTAAGAACTCCATTTTATAAACTAGGAACAGAAACGATTACAAAAGCTGTAAATGATAATGTTGCCATTACCACCACAGCGAGTGCTTCTTCTACAATGAAAATTTATTTCAATGGAAGCGTGGTTTCAACAACAGTTGGTGTTACACAAGCAACAGCCAACCCACAAATTACTGCTGTTGGTGTGCAAACAATAGTTTCTGAGGTTACAGATGGAACGAATACTGCAACAGATACTGTTAAATTTTTAGTTGCAGGAAATGTTAATGTTGCTGCTTTGCCAACAGGCGTTAAAGATGGCATCAATTACGAAACAGACCCAACAGCTGTTACACTAGTTTTGTATGCACCGGGCAAAACAACTATTTCTGTTTTAGGAGACTTTAATAACTGGACAGAAACCTTAATCCATCAAATGAATAGAACGCCAGATGGAAAATATTTTTGGTTGAGGATTACAGGTCTTACATCTGGTCAAGAATATGCCTATCAATATTTAATTGACGGCACATTAAAAGTTGCAGATTACAATACAGAAAAGGTTTTAGACCCTTGGAACGATCAATATATTCCTGCAATAACATATCCTGCTTTAAAGGCTTACCCAACTGGCTCAACAACAGGAATTGTAAGTATTTTTCAAACAAATAAAACACCTTACACTTGGCAGTATACACTTACTAGACCCAACAAAAAAAATCTAATGATTTATGAAATGTTGGTTAGAGATTTTGTTTCAAATAAGAATTATCAAACAATTAAAGATTCGATACAATACCTTAAAAACTTAGGAGTAAATACGATTGAATTAATGCCAGTAATGGAGTTTGAAGGGAATAATAGTTGGGGTTATAATCCAGCATTTTTCTTTGCACCAGATAAATATTATGGAACAGAAACTGCTTTAAAACAGTTGATAGATGAGTGTCATAAAAATGGAATTGCAGTTGTTTTAGATATTGCCTTGAACCATGCTTTTGGAAGCTGTCCAATGGTTCAAATGTATTGGGATGGTGTAAATAATAAACCTGCAACTAATAATCCTTGGTTTAATCCAGATGCCAAACACCCTTTTAATGTTGGATACGATTTTAATCACGAAAGTCAAGCTACAAAAGATTTTGTGGATAGGGTAGTAACACATTGGCTAACCAAATACAATGTAGATGGATTTAGATGGGATTTATCAAAAGGGTTTACCCAAACGAATAGTGGAACAGATGTTGGCTTATGGGGAAATTATGATGCTAGTAGGGTTGCTATTTGGAAAAGAATTTACAATAAAATGCAAGCAGTTTCTCCAAACTCATATTGTATATTAGAACATTTTGCAGCAGATAACGAAGAAATTGAATTATCAACTTATGGAATGTTATTATGGGGCAATAGCAACTATAATTTTAATCAAGCAAGTATGGGTTATTCTACTGATTGGGATTTTAGTAGAGCCATTCACACCAATAGAAGTTGGACAACTCCACATCTTGTAACCTATGCAGAAAGCCACGATGAAGAAAGATTGATGTATAGAAATATTAGTAGTGGTAATATAAATGGTTCATACAATATAAAAGATACCACAACAGGACTAAGACGCCAAGAAATGGTGGCTGCATTTTTAACAATGATTCCTGGCCCCAAAATGGTTTGGCAAATGGGAGAGTTAGGGTATGATTATTCAATAAACACTTGCACAAACTTAACTGTAAACAATAACTGCCGTTTAGATGAAAAACCAATAAGATGGGATTATAGAACCAAACCAAGCCGTAGCAATTTATACGATGTTTATGCTAAACTGTTTGCTATTAGAAATAGTTCTTTATATAATTCTGCATTTATTTCAGGAGCTGTTTCCTCAAATTTATCTTCTGCCATTAAACAAATAACTGTTGGAGATGCCAATCTTAGAGTAGTTGTTGTAGGAAATTTTGGAACAAGCACAACTCCAGCTTCGGTTAGTTTTCCAAATACCGGAACTTGGTATAGTTATTTAACAGGAACAACAATAAATGTTACAGGAACAACCTATAGTCTTTTATTTCAACCAGGAGATTATTATGTGTACACTAGTAAAAATTTGAATTCACTTTTAAGTATTGCTAGCGACCCAATCAATCCCATCATCAATAATATCACTAAAATAAATATTTCAGTTAAGCCAAATCCAATTATCACAAGTTCAGTTATTGAATATGAGTTACCACAATATGGTAAGTTGAATATGAATATTGTTGATATGAATGGAAGAGTAATATCAAATTTATTTGATGGATATAGAACAAAAGGTAAGTATCAGGTAAATATAAACAATGCTTTAAAATCAAATATGATTAGTAAAGGAATCTATTTTCTACAGTTTGATTTTAATGGCAAAAGGCAGATAGAGAAACTCGTAATTACTAATTAAGTAACGTGAACTACAAAATATATATATAAACACTTTTTTATTTTTTAACAACAAAAACAAAACTATGAATCTTAAACGACTGTTTGTTGCGATGGCGTTGTCATTATTTGCATTTGTAATGCAAGCAACGGCACAAGACAAAGTGGTTACAGGAAAGGTAACCGATGCTGCAGGTGCAGCTGTAGCAGGAGCTACCATTAAAATTAAAGGAGGAAAGGCATTAGGAAAAACTAATTCTGATGGAACCTTTTCTGTAAAAGCACCAAGTAGTGGTGTTTTAGAATTTACTTCGGTTGGTTTTGCAACAGTTGAAATGCAAGTACCTGCATCGGGTGTAATGAATGTTTCTGTTAAAGCAGGTAACGACAATTTGAGTGAAGTTGTTGTAATTGGTTATGGTACTGCAAGAAAGAAAGATGTAACTGGCTCTGTGGTATCTGTTACTAGCAAAGATTTTGTAAAAGGAGCAATAACTTCTCCTGAACAATTAATTGCTGGTAAGGTTGCTGGTGTTGCAGTTACTCCAAATGGTGGTGCACCTGGTAGTGGAAGCACAATCAGAATTAGAGGTGGTGCTTCATTAAGTGGTAGCAATGATCCATTGATCGTTATCGATGGAGTAATTATTGACAACAATGGAATATCTGGTTCTGCAAATGCTTTGAACCTTATTAACCCTAATGATATTGAAAGTTTCAATATTTTAAAAGATGCTTCTGCAACTGCTATTTATGGTTCTAGAGCGTCGGCTGGAGTTATTATTATTACTACAAAACGTGGAAAAATTGGTACGCCAACTTTTAACTTTTCATCTACAACAAGTGTATTTACACCAGGAAAACAAATTGATGTGCTATCTGCACAACAATTTAGAGATTATGTAAAGGCGAATGGTGGTGCTAGTGATATTGCTTTGCTTGGAACCGGAAATACAAATTGGCAAGATGAAATATTTAAAACTTCTGTAGGAGTTGATAATAATTTAAGTATGTCTGGTGCTATAGCAAAAAAAGTACCTTTTAGAGCAAGTATTGGTTATTTAAACCAACAAGGCACATTAAGAGGTGGAAATTTAAAGCGTACAAGTGCTTCTGTTGTTATTAGTCCTAAATTTTTTAAAGACCATCTTAAAGTTGATGTAAACCTAAGAGGTGTTGTTTCTGAAAATAAATTTGCTAATGAAGGAGCAATTGGTGCAGCAGTTTCATTTGACCCTACAAAACCCGTGTACAGCAACAGCAAACGTTTTGGTGGTTATTGGGAATGGTTAGATCCAAATTCTACAACAGGATTAAAATCTTTGGCTCCATTAAATCCGCTTGGATTGCTAAATCAACGAAATGACAAAAGTCATGTAGAAAGAAGTATCGGTAATATTCAGTTTGATTACAAGTTTCACGGCTTCGAAGATTTAAGAGCTGTGGTAAATATGGGGTATGATATAGCGAAAGGAACGGGAACTATTGTGATAAATGATAGTGCTGCAATGACCTATAAAAGATATAAAGATGGAAGTGCTAAGTTTCACGGTGGCGTAAATAATTTTTATCGCCAAGAAAAAACAAACTTAATTCTTGATGCATATCTAAACTATGTAAAAGAAATAAATATTGGAAGATTTGATGCAACAGTTGGTTATTCTTATAACGATTTTAAAACAAAAGATTATTTCTATGATGACTATACAACTGATGGTGCGATAACAAACCTTCCATTGGATTTTACTTACAACATTCCACGAAATACTATCGTCAGTGTTTATGGAAGGTTAAACTATTCTTACAAAGGAAAATATTTGTTAACTGCGTCAGCACGTAAAGATGGATCATCGAAATTTTCAAAGGCAAACAGATGGGGTGTATTTCCTTCAGTTGCTATTGGATGGAGAATAAAAGATGAATCTTTCTTAAAAAACGTATCAGCAATTAATGATTTAAAATTAAGAGCTAGTTATGGCTTAACTGGTCAACAAGGTATTGGTAGCAACTATTTATACCAACAAAATTATTATTTAAGTAGCAGCCAAAGTATGTATCAGTTTGGTAACACATTCTACAACTTATATGCCCCAGGAGGTTTTAATGCTGCAATTAAATGGGAAGAAACAAAAACTTTAAATGTAGGGGTTGACTTCTCAATTCTTAAAAACAGAGTAAGTGGTAGCATTGAATATTATGAAAAGAAAACAGAAAAATTGTTTGCTCCTGCTCAACAACCAGCTGGTTCAAACTTTACTAATGTAATAGATGCTAATATTGGTAATATGACTAACAGTGGTGTTGACTTTAATGTAAACTTAGGGGTGGTTCGTAAAAAAGATTTAACTTGGGATGTAGCATTTAATGTGAACTACAATAAAAATGAAATCACCAATCTTACACTAAATGATGACCCTAATTATATAGGTAATTTAACAGGTGGTATTTCTGGAGGAACAGGCACAACTGTACAAATCAATTCTGTTGGTTATGCTCACAACGCATTCTATGTTTACAAACAAGTTTACGATCAAAAAACAGGCAAAGCAATTGATGGATTGTTTGATGACATTAACAGAGATGGAACTATTAATAGTAACGATTTATACAGATACAAACAACCAGATGCAGTAGTGTTTATGGGTCTTAGCACATCTGTTAATTACAAAAAATGGACTGCAGGCTTTGTAGCAAGAGCAAATGTCGGTAACTATATGTATAACAACGTTGCAAGCAATACTGGTACAAAAAGAAACATCATTAATCCAATTGGAGTTTTAAACAATGGTTCTACCGAAGTTTTAAATTCTGGTTTTTCTGGAAATGGTTCTAACTATTATTTAAGTGATTACTGGATCCAAAATGCTTCTTTTATACGTATGGATAATATTAATATTGGTTATAATATTGGAAAGGTATTTAATAATAAAGCAAATCTTAGATTAAGTGCCAACGTTCAAAACGCTTTTGTTATTACTAAATATAAAGGACTTGACCCAGAACAAAGTGGTGGCATAGATAATAACTTATACTCACGACCAAGAGTATTTGTGTTTGGTTTAGGATTAGACTTTTAATAAATATCAAAAAATTACAAAATGAAAAAAAATATTTTAAAAATATCAATAGTAGCTTTTGTTGCTGTAGGTTTAATTAGTTCTTGTACAAAAAAATTAGACCAAACACCAACAAATGATGTTACAGCAGATGTGGTTTATTCAACTGCAGCTGGCTATAAACAAGTGCTTGCAAAGGTTTATGGTGCTTTTGCTTTAACTGGCAATGGTGGTGCTGGCTCTGGAGACATTGCAGGAATTGACCCTGGAACTTCTGATTTTCTTCGTTTATTTTGGAAAGCTCAAGAACTAAGTACAGATGAAGCTGTTGTTGCTTGGGGAGATCCAGGTATTCAAGATTTTCACTTAATGAACTGGAGTTCTAGCAATCCAATGCTTACAGGATTATATTATAGAAGTACTTATCAAATAAGTGTAGCGAATGAGTTAATTCGTCAGTCAACTGATGCCAAACTTGCTAGCAGAGGAATTACTGGACAAGATGCTGTAAACATAAAACAATATGTTGCCGAAGTTCGTTTTTTAAGAGCGTATCAATATTGGGTATTAATGGATTTATTTGGCAATCCTCCTTTTATGACAGAAGCTGATGTTGTAGGAGTAACTATTCCTAAACAAATTGCTCGTGCAGATTTGTTTAATTATGTAGAAAGCGAATTAAAAGCAATTGAACCAACATTAGCTGCTGCAAAAACCAATGAATATGGAAGAGCTGATAAGGCAGCTTGCCAAGCATTATTGGCAAGATTGTATTTGAATGCAAAAGTTTACACAGGCACAGCTAAATATGCAGAAGCTGTTACTTACTCTAAAAAAGTAATTGATGCTGGATATTCACTAATTAGTGACTACACACAATTGATGCTTGCAGATAATAATACAAACACAAGCGAAAATATTTTTACTATCAATTATGATGGAAAGAGAACTCAAAATTATGGAGGCACTACATTTTTAACGCATGCTTCTGTTGGTGGTTCAATGAATGCTTCTGAGTATGGAATTAATGGTGGTTGGGTTGGTATTAGAACCACAAAAAATATGGTTAATTTATATGTTGACTTAACTTTTAATTCTGATAAAAGAGCACAATTTTATAGAAACGGTCAAAATTTAGAAATCAATGATTTAACTAAATTTACTGATGGCTATGCTGTTTCAAAATTTAGAAATAAAACAAAAGCAGGAGTAACAGGTACAGATGAGACTTTTGTAGATATTGATATGCCTATTTTTAGAGTTGCAGAAATGTATTTAATTTATGCAGAAGCACACTTACGCAGCAATGCAGCTGCAGGAAGTGCATCAACTGCTTTAGGTTATATGAATGCTTTAAGAGAAAGAGCTTATGGCAATACATCTGGAAATATTGCATCTGGTCAATTAACTACTGATTATATTTTGGATGAAAGAGCAAGAGAATTAATGTGGGAAGGATTTAGAAGAACAGACCTAATTCGTTATGACAAATTTGTAGAATCTACTTATTTATGGCCTTGGAAAGGTGGTGCAAAAGATGGCACAAGTGTAGCATCTTACAGAAAGTTATATCCATTACCATCAAAAGATTTGGCTGTTAATCTTAATCTAAAACAAAACACTGGATATTAATAAAATAACTATCTAAAAAAATAAAATTATGAAATACATTTCAAAAATTTTGGTTTTCTCGTTTTTAATAATGACAACTATTTTTAGTTGTAAAAAAGATGAAAATCAGGTATACTACAACCAAGGAACTAACCCTGTTTTAACAGCTTCAAAAGCTAATAATAGCAGTTTTGCATTAAATTTTGTAAATGCTGATATGACTGAAGCAATCAAGCTAAATTGGACAAATCCAAACTATCAGTTTACAACAGGATTAAGTTCTCAAGACGTAAACTATACAGTAGAAATAGATACTGTAGGTTCAAACTTTACTAATCCTAAAAAGAAAACTTTAACAATCAGTAAAGATTTAAGTAAATCAATTTTAGTATCAGAGCTTAATGATTATATGCTAAATCAGTTGCTTTTGCAACCAGCAGTTAGTCATAACTTAGAAATTCGTGTAAAAAGTGATTTAATTTCAAATGCAACAAATGCAACACTTATTTCTAATTCGTTAAAATTTAGTGTTACTCCTTATGCAATTCCCCCAAAAGTAGATCCTCCTACATCCAATGAATTGTTTATTACTGGTGCAGCAACTCCTGCAAGTTGGATGAGTGGTGGAGACCCTCCAAATACAGCTCAAAAATTTACTAAAATTAGTGCAACTGTTTATGAGTTAGCTTCTATAGTATTAAATGGTGGGGCAGAATATTTATTAGTGCCACGTTATGGTAATTGGAATGCCGTTTTTCCAGATCCTGAAAAATACGGTGCTACTTCAGCTACATCAGCTGTAAATCCAGATGGTGATAATTTTCAAAAAGGTGGCAACAATTTTAAAGCACCAGCCTCAACTGGAAATTATAAAATTAGAGTAGATTATCAAATTGGAAAATTCACAGTAACAAAGCTGTAATTGTATAACTAATTAAAAATAATAATTATGAAATATTTATCAAAAATAGTTTTATCAGTCCTACTAATTAGCACATTAGTAGTAGCTTGTAAAAAAGAAGGTGCTTTACCTAATTATGCAACAGGAAATGCACCAACTCTCTCTAGCTCTAAAGCTACAGTTGCTGCAACACCTTCAGATTCTGACAATGTTGTTTTAACATTAGATTGGACTAGTCCAGCTTATGCAAATGATTCTACTACTACAAAATATGTAGTAGAAATAGATTCTACTGGAAGAAACTTTGCAAAAGCAATGAGTATGACAGTAACTGGAGCAAGAAAAAAAGCATTTACTGGAAGACAATTAAATAGCATTTTACTTGGCTTTGGTTTTAATTTTAATGTTTCTTATGGTGTTGATATTCGTGTTACATCATCTTATGCAAACAACAATGACATCAAAGTTTCTAATACTGTAAAAATAAATGCAGCTCCATATAAAGTACCACCAAAAGTAGCCTTGCCTACGAGTAATCGTTTATTTATTGTAGGTGGAGCATCAACTTTTGGTTGGACTAATTCTAGCACAATTGATGCGGGAGAAGAGTTTTCAAGATTAAACGAAACTACTTGGGTTGGCGTATTTTATTTAAGTAGTGGTGGCGAGTATTTAATTTTGCCAGTAAAAGGAGATTGGAATCATAAATATGCTATAAAAAATAAATTTTTAGCTGGTGTAAGCGATGGAGGAGATTTTGATTATGATATTAATGATAATTTCCCTGCACCAGCAAACACTGGTTGGTATAAAATAACAATGGATTTTCAAAAAGGTAAATTTGTAGTAGAGCCATTTACAGGACCACAGTTACCAACAGATTTATTTGTTGTTGGTGGAGCAACACCAGGTGGTTGGAACAACCCTGTGCCAGCACCAAGCCAGCAATTTACAAGATTAAACTCTTGTGAATTTGAAATTGCTAGTTTAGCTTTAAATCAAGCCAATGGAATGTATTTACTTTTGCCAGTAAACGGAAGTTGGGCTAGTAAATATGGTGGGGTTGGATCAGGAAATGGTTCAAACGAGCCTTTGGGAGATTTGTTTAAAGAAGGCGGAAGCGATTTAAAAGCTCCTGACGTTGCTGGAAACTACAAAATAAATATAAATTTTGCCTCAGCAAAATATAAACTAACTAAACTTTAACCCTACTTCATTACTACAAAAAGCCTCACAAATTTGTGGGGCTTTTTTATTCAACTTATCCAACTTCAATTCCTATATTTTTACAACCAATAAATTATACTTATGCTTTACTCAATGACAGGTTATGGACGTGCAGAACAAACTATTGGTGATAGAATTTTTCTTATTGAAATAAAATCACTCAATGGTAAGCAATTCGATTTGCGAATGATGACACCAACTATTCTTAAACCTTATGAAATTGAAATTAGAAATATCATTAATGAAGGATTAGAACGTGGAAGTGTTGAGTGTTTATTTAATATTAAATACAATGGAGCAACGAAGCCTGTAACCGTTAATACTGAACTATTAAAAGCATATTACAACAGCGTTAAAGAAGTAGCAACTGAATTAAATGCTGATGATAATAATTTATTATCTGCCATTTTGCGTTTGCCAGATGTTGTTACAAACTCTACTGATAATTTAAGCGAAGAAGAATGGAAACAATTTGAAGGATTATTAAAATTAGCAATAGAAAACCTTAATAAACACAGGCAAAACGAAGGTGCTGCTTTAGAAACAGAATTGCTTAAAAGAGTTGATAATATTGAATTACACGAAGAAGGTATTTTACAATTTGAGCCGCAGCGTAGAGAAAAAATAAAAGAGAATTTGCTAAAGTTACTTGTCGAAAATGTTGGCAAAGAAAACTACGATGCAAATCGTTTAGAGCAAGAATTGATTTACTACATTGAAAAAATTGATATTACTGAAGAGCAAGTAAGGCTTAAAAATCATATCTCTTATTTTAAAGATATTTTAAAAGGGAGAGAAAAAAGCAAAGGCAAAAAGCTCTCTTTTATACTACAAGAATTTGGTAGAGAAATTAATACCACAGGTTCAAAAGCAAACAATGCAGATATACAGAAACTTGTTGTTTTGATGAAGGATGAATTGGAAAAGATGAAAGAACAAATATTAAATGTTCTATAATATTTTTCTCAAACTATCGGCAAATAATGAACTAAATTTTGATGCACCAATAGCATTTAAATGTTGAACATTATAGAAATATTGTTTATCAACCATACTTTCACTAAAATCCCAAAAAATTACTTTTTCATCCTTTGCAATTTGTTGAAGCGTTTTTCTAAATGCTGCTAAATCAACAATTTTCTGCCCTTTGGGCATATAAATAGGCGGTATTGTAATAATAACTTTTTTGCCATTAGTGACAAGTTGTGATACAGTTTTTTTATAAATTTCTAAAACAGTATTATCAATTAAAATAGGAATTGGTTTTGCATATTTCCAAAGGCTATCTTGATCTGCCTCCCATTTTCTATTAACCGCAATTTGCCCAAGCATTGTATCTACTATGTCCTTTTTTTTTAAAGAACTTTTCCAACCTACAAAGCTTTGAATATAGTAATCTGGTGTAACAGCAATGTATTTATAAAAAGGAATATATCTTGATTTAAAAGTTAAATCTGGTTGAATTTTATACAGGCTATTGTAGATATTTTTATTAGAGATATAAGGCATAAACCTTCCAATTTCAGTAATGGCTTTAACTTCTTGCAAAGAAAAAATGACTTCAGATAGTACCACAATTTCAACATTATTTTTTGGCTCGTTAATTTCATTGATCAAACTACGATACTGCATAAACCTTGTTCCTGCTAACGAAAAATTGTAGGCAGATTTATTAAGCTTAATTTGTAAAACCTTGCAATCGAAACCCATTTCGCCAACCGATGAACCAAATATGGCTATTTGTGGCAAGCTATCTTTATTACATATTTTATTGATTTTTCCAAAATACTTAGTCTTGTTTTTTTTAAGCCCAGCACTAATAAATAAATCAATTGCAGACAAAATGAGCAAAAGAATAATAATAAACTTTAAAGATTTATAAAATGACTTTTGCATAATTAAAATTGAAAATAAATAAACTGTCTAGTATCAAAAACACCCAAGAAAATGATGCTTAAAATGGCTAAATAATAAATACTCCATTTAAGATAGGTTGGGTAGCTATAAAACCGATTTATTTTTTTTGAGCAGATAAAATTTTCTAAATAAAAAAACAACGGTATTAAGCAAAGACTATATATAAAATTAATAAAAGGAAGCCCTAAAAATGTGCCAGGTAAACCGTGAATGTCATTATTGGTATATAAACGAGAGTAGCCTTTAGAAAAATGAAAGATCTCTAGAATCATACTTTTAGCTATATGAATATTATCTGCTCTAAAAAAAATCCAGCCAATACATACCAAGAAAAATGTTACTAAAATTGATAAAAAATTTGGTAATTGAAATTTTAGCTTGCTGATAAAAAGTAGCAATAATATCAGCAATGCATGATACAAACCCCAAGCTATAAAAGTGTAGTTAGCCCCATGCCAAAAACCACTCAAAATAAAAACAATTAAAATGTTTCTTATATAAACAATTTTACTAACCCTGTTGCCACCAAGTGGTATATAAACATAATCTCTAAACCAAGAGGATAAAGAGATATGCCATCTTTTCCAAAACGCTTCTATATTTTTTGAAAAATAGGGATGGTTAAAATTTTTCATCAAGCTAAAGCCCATTATTCTGGCAATACCAATAGCTATATAACTATATCCAGCAAAATCGCAATATATCTGTATAGCAAAGAAAATTGTTGCAAGTAAAACAGCTAAACCATGCCATTGAGAGTCTGAATTATAAACAGCATCAACAGGAATGGCAAGCCTATCTGCAACAACAGATTTTAGAAAAAGCCCCCAAAGAATTAGCCTAAGCCCAGAAAAAAAAGCATCAAACGAAAATTTTTTTTCTTCGTGAAATTGGTGCAGCATATTCTGTGGTCTTTCAATTGGCCCTGCCACCAATTGAGGAAAAAACATCACATACAAAGCATAAATGCCATAATTTTTTTCAGGTTTTTGATTGCCTTTATAAACTTCAACAACATAACTGATAGCTTGAAAAGTATGAAATGACAAACCAATAGGAAGTATAATATCTAAGTGTTGCAATCTTGATTTAATGAAGGGAAATGTAGTGTTGAGATGATTTACATTGTCAATAAAAAAATTGAAGTATTTGAAAAAAAATAAGATTCCCAGATTTCCAAAAAGGCTAAATAGTAGATACTTTTTCTTATGTTTTTCTTGTGCTTTTTCTATTTGAATGGCAGCAAAATAGTCAATAGTAATTACAGCAAAAAGAACCAAGATATATATTGGTATCAAGTACATATAAAACAAGCAACTTGATACCAAAAGTAGCTTCCATCTATGTTTATGTGATAGCAGAAAAAAAAGTGGAACAACGATTAATGCAAAAACTAAGAATGCAAATGAGTTAAAAAGCATAATATATTACTCGGAATTTAGAGTAAATATATTAATAATTTTGGGGCATAACTGCCAAATAAAAATGCCTAAGAATTTTACAAGCTTAGGTATTGTATTTTATAATTTGTGATGGCTAAATCTTAACTGCTAAAAACCTTTTTCAAAATATCTGTAGTTCTTGCTGCAGGGTCTTTTCTTATTTTTTGCTCTTCAATAGCTAATTGATAAAAAATACCAGATAATGCTTTTTCTGTAACATAAGCTGCTAAATCTGGGTTCACTTTGTTAAAGCTAAATTTATTATAGTTGGTAAACAAGGTATTCCAATGTTTGGTGGCATCTATTTTAGCCAAAGCAGCTTCAATAATTGGTCTAAATGCATTGGTTAATTCTGCACTAGTTTGCTTTTGCAAATAAGTGGTTGCAGCTTTATCACCACCTCTTAAAATTGACCAAGCATCGGCAAAACTCATATTCTTAATAGCATTTACAAATATTGGAGATGCTGTTTTACAGGCATCTTCAGCAGCACGATTCATATTTAAAATAGCAGCATCTACTTGATTTCCCAAACCAACTTTTCTCAAACTTTCTTCAACTTTAACAGCTTCAGGCGGCATTAATATTTTAATAGCAGCATCGCCAAAAAAACCGTCAACTGCCGATAGTTGTTTGGTTCCTTTTTCAATTCCTTTGTTCAACGCTTCTTTTAATCCTCCAATAACATCATTAGTAGAAAGTGAATCTTTTTTAGGGCTTAAAACACTTTGAATACTCTCTAATGGCTTAGATACAGCTTTTTTAAAGTCACCAAATTGTGCAAAAATGCTTGTAGATAAAAAACAGGTTGTTGCTAATAAAATAGTTCTCATTATAAAATTTTCTTTTAGTTTTCAAATATAATGCCCTACTTATAAAACCATTTAAACGGTTTCGATTTTAACAAAATCTAATGAACTTGTTAATTGATTTTATTGTTTTGCAATTAGAAATTTTGCTTCTTCATTGTCCTCAATCTTCTACTTTTGCCAACTAATTACATAAATACTATGCATACATCTACTATAAATATTGATGTTCATTTAGATAAGGATAAAGTTCCTCAACAAATAACTTGGAATGCAGCAGATAGCACAGCAGATATGAAACAACAAGCAAAAGCTATGATGCTTGCTTTTTGGGATGGTGCAGATAAAAGTGCTTTACGCATTGACCTTTGGACAAAAGATATGATGGTGGATGAAATGGCAGACTTTTTTTACCAAACAATGATGGGTATGGCAGATAGTTACAGCAGAGCTACACATAACCACGAGTTAGTAGGTGATATGAAAACTTTTGCCAAAGACTTTATGAAAAAATTTAAAGAGCAACAATTAAAAGAGAATAAAGCAGATTAATTTTAAAAACTAAATAATATGAACTTAGAAGAACAAGTAATGGCTCAAATGAAAGATGCAATGAAAGCTAAAGATGAAGCTGGTTTGCGTGGGTTGAGAGCTATTAAAGCAGAGATTATTAAAGCAAAAACAGAACCAGGTGCAGGTGGTGAAATATCTGTAGAAGGCGAGTTAAAATTATTGCAAAAAATAGTTAAACAACGCAGAGATAGTTTAGAAATTTTTACACAACAAAATCGACCAGACCTTGCACAAAAAGAGCAAGAAGAAATAGCTATAATAGAAAAGTTCTTACCAAAACAATTAACAGAAACTGAAATTAAAGAAGCCTTAGTTGGCATTATTGCAGAAGTTGGTGCAAGTTCACCAGCAGATATGGGTAAAGTAATGGGTGCTGCTACCAAACAACTTGCAGGCAAAGCAGATGGCAAAGTAATATCAGCCCTTGTGAAAGAGTTGTTGGCAAAATAAATGATTGATGTAAACGTTTTTGAAAACTAAATAGGGCTCTCTATTTAGTTTTCTTTTTATATGATATTATGTTTATAGACATTCTCTTTTTATTTGCAATGATTGCAGCTCTTATTAAAGGTTATTCCAAGGGATTGGTGGTTGCTGTCTTTTCATTTGCGGCAATTATTATTGGCTTGGCTGCTGCATTGAAACTATCTTCAGCTGTGGCTGTTTGGTTGCAAACAAGCACCAGTATTTCATCTTACTGGTTACCTTTTTTATCTTTTGCATTGGTAATGTTTGGTGTTGTTTTATTGGTGAGAATGGGAGCTAAAATTGTGGAAAAAACAATACAATTTGCAATGATGGGTTGGGTAAATAAATTGGGTGGAATTCTACTGTATGCTGCATTGTACATTAGTCTACTAAGCGTAGTAATATTCTTTTTTGATAAAATGCACTTATTGAAAGAAGATACCATTGTTACATCAAAATCTTACAGCTTTATTCAGCCTTGGGGGCCCAAAGTAATTGCTGTGTTTGGCAAAATTATTCCAATGTTTAAAGATGTATTTCAAGAGCTAGAAAACTTCTTTCAAAACAATGCTAAAGCAATTGGTAGTGTTACACTGAAACATTATCAGTAATATATTTTTTCTGTATAAATACTTATCTCACCAAATGGTACGTTATTAAATAATTAATTAAAATTTTATTAGTAAAATTTTGCTTTTATTTGTAGCAACAGACTCGCTTTACATATTATTATGGATTATCAATTAAAACAGCTAGATAAATTTACTTACATAGAAGAAGGTGAAGGAGAAACATTAATGTTGCTTCATGGTTTGTTTGGTGCATTAAGCAATTTTAAAGACTTAATCGAATACTTTAAAAAAGACTATAAAGTTGTAGTGCCAATGCTGCCTTTGTTTGAGTTAGATATTTTTCACACCACAGTAAGTGGTTTAGCTAAACACGTTCAAAAATTTATTGAGGCTAAGAAGTATAACAACATTCATTTGTTAGGTAATTCTCTAGGTGGTCACGTTGCATTGATTTATGTTTTAAAGAATACCAACAAAGTAAAATCACTTACTTTAACAGGAAGTTCTGGGTTATTTGAAAATGGAATGGGTGATACTTATCCAAAACGTGGCGACAAAGATTATATACGCAAGAAAACAGAAGTTACTTTTTATGACCCAACAATGGCAACTGATGAGTTAGTTGATGAAGTTTTTCAAATAACAACAAGTCGTATAAAAGTAATCAAAGTTTTGGCTTTAGCAAAAAGTGCCATTAGAAGCAATCTTGGTGAAGAACTCAATCAAATAAAACTACCAACACTTTTAATTTGGGGAAATAACGATATTATAACACCGCCATTTGTTGGAACAGAGTTTCACAAGCTGATTCCAAATAGTGAGTTGCATTTCATTGATAAATGTGGTCATGCACCAATGATGGAAGTTCCAGATGAGTTTAATTTGATACTTGGAAACTTTTTGAAAAAATTAACAGTTGCTTAGACAACTTTTTACCTCTTTCATACGTCTATATTACAAAGAAGAATTATTATGTTATCATCTCAATTGATACAAACTACATTTCCTGTTTTAAATTTATTAGATAAAGTAGCTTTTGCACTACAACTTATGGACGACTATGACGTTGTGCATTTGCCAGTAGCAAGTGAAGAAAAATTTGCAGGAATGATTAGCAAAGAAGAGCTACTAGATGCTGATGAAACTATTACTATTGCTGCATTACAAGATTTTTTTATTAATAAGTCTGCAAAGGAAACAGAACACTTTATGGCTGCTGTTAAAATAGCTGCAGAGAATAATTTATCATTAGTAACTATTGTTAATGATGAGGCTGAAATTGTTGGTTCAACATCTGAAAAAGAAATACTAGCAGCTTTAAATACTTTTATAGGTAATGAAGAACCTGGGGGTATTATTATTTTAGAAATTGACAGAAGAAATTATTCTTTTGGAGAAATTAGCAGACTTGTTGAAACCAATGATGCATACATTACACAATTAAATACTCTAACAGAAGCTACAACAGGTTTGGTCTTAGTAACCATTAAAGTAAACAAAATTGAAATCAGTGATATTGTTGCAACCTTCCAAAGGTTCGATTATGCAGTGCGTTATTTCTTTGGAGAAGAACAATACACCAATGAATTAAAAGACAATTATAATCACTTAATGGCTTATTTGAATATATAACAAACTGACTAATGTATCAGTTTAAAACAGTCTTTAATAATACTGATGTTAAGCTCCTCATTTGCTTCATAAGGTTCTCCATCAATATGTAAAGGAGCGAGTTTAGGATTTTTTATAGTTATGGCTGGTGTTTGAAAATACAAAATATTCTTCTTACTAATATCTTCTACAAGACTTTGTAACTTATTATTACCACGCATTTGTTGTAGTATAGCAAATGGCAGTTTAGCCTTATTCATTTTCTGAACAATTACAATGTCAAGTAAACCATCACTCAAGCTGGCTTTAGGAGCAATAGTAAAATTGTTGCCAAATTGATTGCTGTTAGCGACACTAATAAAAAACGCATCGCTAAAGAAAGACATCCCATTCATTATAATTTCAAACTGATATGGTTGTGCTTTAAAATAATGAATAATGCTTTGTTGAGTATAAGTCAATAACCCACGTGTAGCTTTTGTTGCAAAATCGTGAGCCACTTGTGCATCAAACCCAACACCACTAAGCATACACGAATAATGTTCATTCACCATAAAAGCATCAATCATTTTAGCTTTACCTGTAAAAATTAGTGCAAGTGCAGCTTGTGCTTTCATTGGAATATTGGCTGCTCTTGCCAAGCCATTGCCAGAACCAACAGGAATAATTCCAAAATTAACATTGCAAGCCCTTAAGGCATTAGTCACCTGATTAACAGTGCCATCTCCACCAATCATTACAACATCAGTAAACCCCTCCTCTTCAATTTTATCTTTCACAAAATTGTAATTACCCTCTGCATTGGTATGTAATATTTCAAAAGGAATCTCTAATCGCTTCGTCTCTTTCTCAATTAAAACCTTAATAGCCTCTTTTTTTTGTGTACCAGATTTTGGGTTAAGTAAATAAATAATCTTTCTGCCTCTAACCCCTGTAGGAGATTTTGAAATCTCTTGCTTTTTATCTTCTTCCATAATTAAATCGTAAATCTAAAATCAATAAATTGTAAACCAGTAAGTAGAACTACCATTTCATTAATGCACTAGCCCAAGTTAAACCACTTCCAAACGCTGCTAAACAAACCAAATCGCCCTGCTTTATTTTGCCAAGTTCCCATGCCTCACAAAGAGCAATTGGCACACTGGCAGCGGTAGTATTACCATATTTCTGAATATTATTAAATACCTGATCATCTGTTAACCCAAGCTTTTGCTGAACAAACTGAGCAATACGTAAATTAGCTTGATGAGGAACCAATAAATTAATATCACTAGGTTGATATCCATTGGCTGTTAAGGCTTCAATAATTACTTCAGGAAACTTAACTACAGCTTTTTTAAACACAGCTGGACCATCCATTGTAGGAAAGTTTTGTTCTCCATCAATCATTGCTTTGCTCATAAACATTTCGCCTATTGTGGCATCATCAAAACTGGCTAAACCTTCTTGCCAGTGATTTGCGTGTGTGCCTGGGTTAAACATTGCCAGTATCTCTGCACTTGTCCCATCACTATGTAAATGTGTACTTAATATTCCTTGATTAGCATCTTCAGTTGGCTGCAAAACCACAGCACCAGCACCATCACCAAAAATTACACTGATATTTCTGCCTCTTGTAGAAAAATCCAAACCAAAAGAATGCTTTTCACTGCCCACAACAAGAATATTTTTATACATCCCTGTTTTAATAAACTGATCAGCAACACTCAATCCATAAACAAAACCACTGCATTGGTTACGAATATCTAAAGCACCCACTTCCTTCATCTTCATTGCACGTTGTAACAATACCCCACAACCAGGAAAATAATAGTCAGGAGAAAGTGTTGCAAATATGATAAAGTCAATGTCTTGAGGTGTAATTCCAGCTCTTTCAATTGCTACTTTTGCAGCCTCTACAGCCATTGTGGTGGTGGTTTCATTGGTTCTATCTGCAAACCTTCTTTCTTGAATACCAGTTCTTTCCTGAATCCATTCATCAGTGGTTTCCATAAACTGCATCATATCTTTATTAGTAAATACATTCTTTGGAACATATTTACCAATACCAGCAATTTTACTACGTGGCATAGCGAATCGTTTTAGGCATCAAATGTAGCTTATTTGAACTGCTGCTTTGTTAAAATTGATGACGAACTAACAAATAAACTGTTAGCCGTTATAGGGAATTTGTATTTCGATAATAGAAAAAAGCCATACTGCTTACCTTGCTTTTTTTACTTTTGCGATAGAAATTATTTATTATGATAACAACAGGTAATCCGGTAATTAGCATTTATACCGAAATGACCCCAAATCCAGAGACAATGAAGTTTGTTGCTAACAAACTTTTATACCCTGGTAAAAGTATTGACTTTCAAGACGAAAGCACTGTAGCTCCATCTCCTTTAGCAAAAGAACTATTTAGTTTTCCTTTTATAAAAAGTGTGTTTATTGCTAGCAATTTTATTACAATTACTAAAACTGCTGATACAGAAGATTGGCAAGACGTGATTCCTTCCATCAAACAGTTTTTAAAAGAGTATTTAGAAAACGGCGGCGTTGTAGTGAATGATGAAGAAGTGGCTAAGGTTAAACCACAATCAAGCAATGCTGTTTCGGCAGATGATGACGATATTGTAAAACGAGTAAAAGAATTACTTGAAAACTATGTGAAACCAGCTGTTGAAATGGATGGGGGAGCTATACAGTTTAGAAGTTATAATGATGGCGTGGTAAACCTAATGTTACAAGGTAGTTGTAGTGGCTGCCCAAGCAGTATGGTAACGTTGAAAGCAGGTATTGAAGGAATGATGAAAAGAATGATTCCAGAAGTAACTGAAGTGGTAGCAGAAGCAGAGTAAGTATTCAAGATATTATATATTTTAAAAAGGAGTTGATAATTCAGCTCCTTTTTTATGATTATGTTGTTGTTAGTTCGACTTTTCTAATACATTTTTTACATAACACTTCTAGAATAAAGATTATTTTAAAGAAATTTGTAAGAACATTTTGTAGAGAATGATTAACTGCTATATTTGCAACCCATTTGAATATTTATATATTCAAAAAAAGAATGGTGCGGTAGCTCAGTTGGTAGAGCAATGGACTGAAAATCCATGTGTCGCCGGTTCAACCCCGGCCCACACCACGCTTTAAAAAGCCTCAACAGCAATGTTGGGGTTTTTTTATTTAAAAGAATTTGATAAAATCGGCAAAAAATCATTGCCACAAATATTTAATGTTTATATAAGCAAATAGTTAAATGCCAGTTTACACAAAAACTTTAACAAAAATTTAGCAGTGTAAATATGCTTCAATATTATAAACTTTTTTAGACTTGCATATCGTTTAAAACGTTGGCAATATGCAGCTTAATAAACATATATATAAACTCAACCTCCTTCTTACAGCAAACTGCCGGTCTCCACCATATTTTAGTTAACCGTAAAAACAGTTTTACGATATCGTTACACAACATAACGACAACACGCCAAAACTTCGTGGCATCGCTACACAATTTCTTGATGTCACGAAACTTGGTAAGCACAACACGAAACAGTTTCTTGATGTCTAGGAATCGTTCCTGCTGTGTAGAAACAATTTCTGCACACCACGAAATCATTTCGTGATATGCAGAAACAACTTCTTGTTATGCAGAAACTCTGTAGCGACAACGCTACCAAGGTTCGTGGCATCGCAGCATAGTTTAGGCACAACGTGAAACGGTAAAATCTTATCGAAATAGTATTAACAATCAATTATTTAATTAAAAAAATATAAAATATGAAACAGTATTATATGCCAGTAATAAGGGCGAAAAAACGCCTCGTTTATAAAATTAAAACGAAACGTATAAAATTTACGTAGTTTTAATTTTTATGCCATACTACCGAATTATAATACAAACGAAGCGACAAAAGAAGCCATTTGTAGGCATCAGACTAATCAACAACCCAAACATCAATACAGTCTATTTAGATACTCATACAAAGGCTAACGATATATACAGAAAGGATTTAATAGATGTAGAAGTGCAAATGCTATCTAAACTATGCACAGCTGTAAAAGACTTCATTAAAGCTGGTGGTGACAAAATTTAAACGCCCTTTAAATACCTTTCAAACACTATATTCGCACCGCTAACAAAAAACATATTCGACCTCATAACGTAATGACCAAGCCACTCCCTTTGGCTGGGACACTCGTTATGAGGTTTGTTTTTTGTTAGCACAATAATAAACAGTCCCAGCCTCTTTTAAATAACAAAGGAGAGACATTTGTCTCTCCTTTACTTTTATATCTCATAATTAGCCGTCAGCACCTCAACCTTAAATAGCTTTTTATCCGCTCCAGCAGCCGTAACACGCTGGTCTATTGTCTTGGTGAACCATTTGCCCTTAGCTGTGTATTTTGCCAACAAATCGCTTGGATAGCTACTCAACAAAAACTTACCTTTAATCTTACTCAACAACTTTAACAAGTCTTCAAAATCTCTTTCGCTGTAACCATCATAATGCCCTAAGTTGCTGTTATAATATGGAGGGTCACAATAAAAGAAACTTTCTAAACCATCCCTGCTGTTAATGATGTAAAGAGCGTCAGCACATTCAATTTGCACCTTGTGCAACCTCATTGCTAATTGCTCAGTAAACTCTTCTTTTCGATTGTTGATTTTAATACTCGTTGTTGCCTTCTTTTTATCGAAGCCCCAACTGTTTTCTAAATTAGCACTAAAGCTTTGAGTTGATAACACCCACAATGCCCAAGCCCTTCTAACTTCATCGTGCAAATGTGGTTTACTGTAAATAACAAAGGCATCATCGTGCTGCTCTCTACTGTGCAATGTTGTTCTTACTAAAGACTGTAATTCGTGAAAACGATTTCTACACACTTGGTAAAAGTTTATGACCTCTTTATTGGTGTCATTTATCACTTCTACTTTACTGGGTTCTTTACCAAAGAAAACCGCAGCACCACCTATGAAAGGTTCACAATAAAGTGTGTGCTGCGGAATTAAAGGAACTATCGTACTAATCAATTTTTGCTTTCCGCCATAGTATGTAATTGGCGTTCTTAAACTTGGTTGCTTTACCATAAAAAAGTTGTCCACTCCCTTTTTATGATGAATAATAATTTACTTGCAAGTGACCTTTAAATAAGCTGCCAATACTTTCAACAATCCAATTGCAGAACCATCCCAACTATTGTAATCCTCAGTTGTTAAAGTATAGCTGTCAAATATTACATTTCTGTTTGTTGCAATCAATGTCCAATTAGCCACACAATTACCCTTTAAATCATCGGTGTAATTAAATACACCTAAATGGGTCAAAGTGTCTGTTTTAACAGGGATTCCACTTGTGTAATTGATTACATTAATTTTTGCAGCTTGGCAAAATTTAATACTGGTATCAATCTTTTGAGAACTTGCTTTTAAAGCGAAAAAGCATAACGCAACAATGATGATTCTTTTCATTTTATTTTGATTTGATTAATTGATGATTTGATAAGCAACAACGCAATTATCCCCTGCATCGCTGCTGCTAATTGTAAACGATGTAGATGCAACCCTTGCACTTACTCT
Organism: Chitinophagaceae bacterium; assembly: GCA_025363355.1. Lineage (GTDB taxonomy): Bacteria > Bacteroidota > Bacteroidia > Chitinophagales > Chitinophagaceae > CAIVPM01. The sequence continues at coordinate 31,685 of JANYEB010000077.1, forward strand.
TATTCTGCCATTATAAGTGCCTGTTTCTTGAACTGTAATAATGATTTGAGAACTTGCAGTTACCGCAGTTGTATTAACTGTTATTGTACCACTGCTTAAAGTAGCAGTACCAATAGCTGCATTTGTGCCTGTTGCTTGTTTAATTTTGTTACCAGCTGTATTCAAAAAAACATTGCCAGCAATTTGTAATTTATCAACTGCATTATCAGCCACATTATCTCCAACAGTTACGTTGCCTGTTGCTGCATAAAGCCTAAACTTACTATCAGTTGCATAGGCTACATTAGAAGTTGTTGCTGCATTGTTTGATAAAATTGCAAAATCTCCACGATTCCAAGACCCAGTTGCATTAAAATATAATGATACTTTCGTTCCTGATTGCCCAAAACCATAAAATCCATTATTGTTTTGTGTATTGGCATATACTGATTGCCCTAAAGTAGCAGACGTAGTATTCAAAACAAAGTTGTTAGTTGAATAAGTTAAGCTATTTGCAACAACAACGCCATTCGTTGCATTGAGATTTGTTTGAAAATTAGTTAATGAAAACCTACCAACATTGGTCATTGTAAAGTCTGGTGGCGTACCAGCAGCAGACGCATCTGGTGCAATTGTAAAATTCCCTGCGTTACCACTAACTGTTGATGCTATTTTAACGCCAGCAGTTCCCACAGAGAATGTCTTATTACCCGATATTGTTTGTGTGTTTGTCAAGTCAACAAAGTTTTGTGTAGAACTACCAGTGCCACCATTAGCCAAAGGCAATACACCTGTTGGCTTAGTAGTTAAATCTATTGTTGAATTTGTAATATCTGCACCAACAATGTTTCTAAATACTGGCGTTCCATTGCTGCCATTTGGTGCAGCAAATACTGTGTTTTGTGTTTGAGAATTTAAAGGAGCATTACTAACCCCTGTAGTGCCTACTTTGGTAAAAGCTGCGTTGCCATACAACACATCTGCTGCTTGTCTAATACTATCAATTTTGCCAGTTAAAGCAGTTGCAACATCTGTACTATCAGGCAATGTGCCTCCATTTATTTTATTAGGGAATCTCCACAATTGATCGCCAGTGTAAGGCATTATATAAGTTCTTAAATAACCACTTGAATTCCTGTAACTAAATCGCCCCAAACTATCAAAAAAGAAATTGATGTATGTACTAGATGGTGTAGTAACAGTTGATGGATTTATCTTAGGCATTCCAATGATAGCAGTACTACTTAAATTGCCCCCACTTGCAGGGTAATAAGTAGTATTATCATAGCTAACAGTTGTGCCACTCATACGCACTAAACCAGTACCATTTAAGGCAGCTTGTTTACCATTAAAGCCCAACCAATCACTATAACTTAAAATACCACTGGTAGTGCCATTTGCTGTGGGTTTCCCTGTAATAGAAGCCCAAGGTAAAGTTGTAATAGTATTGTTTGCAATTAAGCCTCTTACATAACTACTAATGGCAAATTGAGTTGGCACAATATTGATACTGTTACTACTCATAAAAGTATCATTACTGATGCTGTCAAGTCTATAACCTCGCAAATAAAAATACTGTTTGGCTTCTACTTTATTAAAGCCAGTAATACGGTCTGCTTGATAAAAAGCAGGTTGGGCAAAAGCCCCAATTGTAAAGAGCAGCATTGCTGCTAACATTAGTTTTCTCATTTTATATATAGTTTAATAATTGCCGTTTCGTTTAAGCCTGTGAAGTATATTGTTTCATCAACCTTGCTATAATGTTTAACTGGGAATATTCCAACATAATTTGATGCAGTTTCTCGCTCTAAAAGTTCAGTCCCTCCCTCTGTAGTACCACAATCGACTACAAATCCTATTTCTGTATCTATCACAATTATATCATCAATAAAAGTGCCTGCTGGGCTGCTCCATTGAGTTGTGCCAGCTGGTAGAATTACCAAGCCATTTGCTGCCAACGTATCAATTAAATTTTCAAATTGTTGTTGCGTTGGCTTATCGCCAGTTTCAAAATATCCTTTTAAAGTATCTATACTTACAACTGACATAGCTTATAATTTTTGAATGAATAATGCCACTTTAAATGGCTGTCTATTTTCGTGAGAGTTAGCAGCATCAAAACCTGCAATATTTATTGTTGCAGTATCTTTATTACTGCCTGTTGCCTGTGCAATATTGTTTCCTGCTGTGTTTGCCTCTTTTAATTGAATTGAAATAGTATGTGCTGGCAATCCACTTTCTTCTTTTGTTAATAGGTGTTTCTTTTCTCCGCCAACAGACAAAGCTGTATTGTAAATTACATCCCAAACATTATTTGCAGGGTCTGCTGTAATTGCTGGATATTGCATACCAACTAAAACACGACCTCCCATATTTTCAGTGCCACCATTGCCATTACAAACAGCCCAACCATCTCGCTCTAATCTTCCTAAGCCAGCACTATCAAAGTTTGTAGTGATATAACTTGCATCGCAGAAAACTTGCTTAATGTCTCCAGTTAACCAAGTTCTATCAAGTTTTAATTTTTCCAATTCGTTATATGATGACATTCTAACTAAGTCAGCAAACGCAAAATCGCCACTGTAATCACACACAGCAGTCTTCTCAAAAAATACAGATTTGTCAATCCCATCTTCAAACGTTGCATTAGTGCCTGTGTTGGTAATTTTGATGTATGTATTTTGTGCAGATTCAATAAACTTTATCACCTCGCCATTATAAATAAACCAACCATCTGCAACAGTTCCAGCAGCAACAGTCATTCCACCAACAATAACTTTGTTGCCAAAGCTTGCAGCAATAGCACTAATAGCTTCAGTATATCCAAGCTGCAAAAAAGCAAGAGCTTCTTGTGTAAATGGAAAGCCACCTGTATTTGTTAAATTAATTTGTCTCATAATTATATATTTTCCACTTTCACCCTCTCCTTTTGGAGAGGGCTAGGGTGAGGCTAAAAAGTTTCTAGTTTATATTTTCTGCTTGGTAATCTATAAGTATTTAAAAGGCTATTGATAACCGCTTCTTTATACTTTATACCTAAAGGCACATTAACAATAAAGTGATAAGTTATGGTTGTTATTTCTGCATCTTTATAAATAAAAGTTGGGTTGCTTTCTGCATCTAAATAAACTGGCAATGGCACAAGCTCACTGCGTTTAAAAATGTATTTGCGTTTGCTTTTTTCGCCATCCGTTATATAAATCCTGCGTTGCACACTATCAAACTTATCGTTCAATAATTTCTCTAATCTGCACACCTGAGAGTTAATTGATAGGTCGTAAAGCTTTTGCTTTCTAAAAGAAATAAACAAGCCGTGCAAACTGCTTATTGGCGACACCAATGCTTTTAACAATGCAAACACTTTTGGCAAAAACAAACGAGCAGGAGTTAACCAGCTCACAAGCTTATTCCAATTAACATTATATACATTGCTATTAATGGGCATAAGGAGTGTAGTTTAAAACAAGGTCGCTGTTGTTTATAATTCTTAGGTAGCCACTGGCAGGTATATAATAAGTTGTTACATCTTGATAGATGGATGATATGGTTGCCTTAACTCGAATGCTTTTTAAATTAGCATACACCACACCATCTACTTTTTGCAACACATCAACCAATGCTTGCAACGAAAATTCGCCATTGAATGGAAGGCTTTTTAAATAGTCTTTAACTGCATTTTTAACAGTCTCTATACCACTCAAAATATCAACGCCATTCTCATCCAATATCATTGCGTTGTATTGAATAGATATGTTAGCCAGCAAACTATCAGCAGCCTCATTTACGAAAGTTAAAAACACACCAGCATCTTTTATTTTGTGCATATAGCTTTGCAATGCTGCAAGCTCTGTATTGCTCAAAGGCTCTAAATCGCTGCCATTATTTTTGGCAACTTTAATGGTTAAAATGTCTGCTCTATCAGTAACAGTGCAATGAGCCACCACTTTTGCTGTAGCAATATCACTTTCGCTTAAGCCTGTTGTGTCGTAGATATCCTGGTCTGCAATAAGGTCGTAACCAAACATAAAATCCAACACTTTATTTGCATACCAATTAATGCGATGAGGTGTTTTGTTTGCAATGATGCTTTCAACATCTGCTTTATGTGTATCAAATATTTGCTCAAGCACAAACTGGCAAAAAGCAAACACATAAATAACCAAACGCTCCAAGCTAACAGCACTCCAAGTTGTGGGGTCAACAGTTTCGCCAATGGCAGCCATTTCACTAACATATTTGTTAGTGATAAGTGTTTTGATATTATCTAATGTTCGTGCCATAATTATTCTATTATAAATTCATCACCAATACTCCAATAGTCAACGCCTTCAAGCTGTAATGTTTCAGATAAATCCTTTTTACTTGCTGGTATAAATTCCTTTCTATTCAATACAACTGCTATATTTCTAAATTCAAAATCAGCAGCTCCATCAATAGCCAAAACATCACCAGCAGTTAAATCATCTGTTAAGCTTTGGCTTTGCAAATTGGGCAACTCAAACACACGCTCAATTGTGCCAAAAGCCATTAATGCAAGATCTAAATTTGTTTGATTATATTTAACTGGTATAGCTTGCATCAATTTCAATTTTGCCGTTTTTCAATCCACACTTTGTAACATTCATTCCATCAGCAGTAAAGCACTTTCTAATCTCTTGCAACAGCCCTGCTGTGTCTTCACTCTCTAAATAATTCATTACACCAACTGTTGCCGTTGGGTTTTCTTTAATGCCACCTTTATCAATAACCAACAATAGCTCTTGATGCTGCTTAGTGCTTTCGCCTCTTTGCAGGGGAAAAGCCAAATCGCCATTTTCGTCTAGTAATAAATCCTGCATCATTCTAAAATAATATTAACCCTTTTTTGTATTGTTGTAAATGCTGGCAAATTCATAGGAACTCCACTTGGTGTACCTTCAGCATTACAGAGAACTGTTAACCCACTTATTGCTTTAAACATATCATCCATACAACTTTTTAAACTGTCATTGCCTTTGCTGATTTTTACACCAGCTGCTGTAACTTCAAACAGCGTTTTGCCAATCTTTAAACGGTATTTAACTACCTCTTCAGCACTTACCAAATACCACTCATTATCGTTTTCAATTCTTGCACACAAAGCATATTTATTAACCTTGGGAATTATCATTAATCCGTCAGCCCTAGTAAGCACTGGTGAAAGCCTAACATTTGGATATTCTAACCCATCATCCTCTACAATACAAGTCTGCTCATCTTCATTCACACTTTTAACAATACCCAGCATTGTTGGCTGTGGAGCTCCAGCACTGCACCATTCTTTCAACTTTTGCCTTATCTCGTCAATCCTGCTCATTTGTGTGTATTATCATTTAAAGCATAACTAATTTTAACCTCTTGCCTGCCGCCACCACTTTTGCTGTAAGAGCCACTAACACCTTCAACAAAAAATAAACCCTGCCTTTCGTTGAATTTTTTGTCTATCAATTCATCTGTCATTCCTGGTTCAACATAAGGCTCTAAAAAACCAGTTATTGAACCGCTATAACCAATTCTGTTTTCAATAAGCTGTGCATCGTTAGCAGCATGCTGTTTGTCTGCTGCATTGGTCATTATTGTTTTCTTGGTTTTAACATCGCCAGCCTTAACAACATTTTTTGCTTTGGTTTTATGCTTTACACCAGTTGGCAATCTTGTCTCCAGTTCTATATGCACTATGCTACCTGTGTATGTATTTAAAACCAAATTGCTATCGTTTGCCACATTCCAATTCAACCTGTGCTTTACAACTTCCCCTTTATAAGTTGCTCTCCAACCAACATACAACTCATCAAAAAAGAAGTAAACAGTTAAAAAATATTTCTCCTTTATCCATTCCAATATTTGAAGAGCTGTGTAGTGTTTAAATTGTGCTGGCTCAAAATCTATTTTGTTTGGCATCTTACTACTCAACTTTATATCAGTGCCTTTTATCAACTCTTGCAAAACCTTTTTAACTGTTGTTTTACCAAAACTTAAATTGGTGTAAAACTTTTTGCGTAGTTGATAGGCATAACCCTCACAACTTATTTCAACAGGTATTTTAAAGTCCACACGATTCACAAAACCTTTAAAAACCGTTTTATTTCTGCCATTGTAGCCAACTGCAAACTGTACTTTTAAACCTTCCTTTATTTGGTCGCCAGTTCTAACTATTTTGTAAGTATTATCTGCATTCTTCATCCTGCACATTGCAGGCACTACAATAGTTGCAGTATCAAACAAATTATCTATATTCCTGTCCCATTTTAAAGAGCTAGGTTTAACAGCTTCGTAGCCCTCAAACTCAATATTGCCAGTCATTATAAACATATCAATCCTTTTTCTCCCTCTCCTTTTGGAGAGGGTTGGGGTGAGGCTATTACTTCACTATTAAATCAAATACACTATCACTTTCAAATTGCAACACAAAAGGTCTCATTGTTTTTTTGCCCCCTTCCACTTCAGGCAATTCAAAACTGTTAATCACAACAGCATCGGTTGCATCTAAAAAAAATCCTGTTAAGGCATTCTCTAAAAAACAACGCTCGTTACTTTCAAAAAACTGTTTTAATAGTTTTAAATCAGCTTCAGGGAAAACCCTGTTTTGCTTATCAATAAAAAAACCTTTGATGGTAATTTTATAATCGTCTATGCTAAACAACTCTTTCACACTTCCTCTTCTTTCACTTAATGGCGTTCTAATAAATGACTTGCTGCCTGTTAATCTTATGGTTGAATAAGGCAAAAAAAATGTTGTGCCATTCTCAAACTTTAATCTAGTAGGCAACCATATTTCTACGCCTAAATGCTGCTCACTTAACACACCTCCTAAAACTGTATTTGTTTTTGATGATGCAGCAGGGAAAGACACACTACCATCAGCAGTAATTGGCGTAGCATCATTTTTAAACGCACCACCAACAACAGGTTTTGTTCCAAAATACTGTTGATATAATTGCTGTATGTCAAATGCTATTGTACTCATTATCCTTGCACAGTTGCCCCACTATTTAAGATTCTTAAAAACATTTCCTCCAGTTGCTTTTGTATATCATCAACGCCTTCTTTTAAACTGCCAGCGTGCAGCTCCAGTTTATCCATAAACTTTACACCATGAATATTGATAGTTCTAACACCACCACTTGCAACACTTTTCCCAATAGCTCCAGCTTCAACCTTTGCAGCATCAGCAGCACTGGTGTCAGTAGATTTGGTAGGAAACATTTTGTTTCTAAGTGTAGCTACATCGTATTTATCTATCTGCTGCCTTGGTTTTAAAGTGTTGAAGTATTCAAACTCTTTTATAAATTCTTGTTTGGCTTTGGAGTTTTTACCAAACCTTTCTTTCATTGCATCAGCAGAACCAAACAAACCACTTGCTTGAGAAGCGATATCTTTTAACTCCTTAATCTTTAAACTTTCTTGCTGCCCCTTTAATGGACTTTTCCAGCTATCAGCAGCACCTTGAAAATCGTTAGCATCTTTTTCTAATCTAGCTGCTGTTTTTTCATCTGATGCACCAAAAAGCCAAGACTTTGCAATATCGCCAGCATCTAAATTTTTATATGCTAAATCTCTATGCCCAGCCTTTAATAAACTTGCTGCCAATTTCATTCTGTTGGCACGGCTTTCTTGAGATGTTATTTTGCCTTTATAATCGTCAACAATCTCTTTGTTTGTAGCTAGTGAAATTCTTTTATCATAAGCTTTATTTACATCGCCTAAAATGCCAAGTAACTCACTGTTTTTTATCTTTTCAACATCAATTTTGCCAAACAATTCAGGGTATGTTTGCACCAACTCCTGAAGCTTTGTTTTACGCAGCTCACTTCCTTCATTTAATGCAGTTATGGTAGTAACAAGTTGCCCAATTTTAGCCTGCTCAACTGTGGCTTGAGAACTTGCTTTTTCTAAAGCTGTTGCAATGCCAAGAATTCCTGTTGCAGCCTCCATAGCAGCAGATGCAATTGGCATTAACCAACCACCAAACTTTATTTTAAAGGCTTCCCATTGCCCTTCCATTACTTTCATTTTACCATAAGCAGTTTGCCCAATGGTGTCCATCATATTGGCAAACTTGCCACCCTTGCCAGTTGCAATTTCAAAAGCTTTTGCAACCATATTGCTACTAATAGCTCCTTTCTCCATTGCCTCCTTCAGTTGCCCAACACTCATTTTTTGCTTAAACCCAAACTCCTGCCATTTCTCACTCATTGTTTGCAATGGATTGAAACCTGCATTGATGTATTGCAGTAAATCCTGCCCCATCAATTTGCCAGCAGCTTGCGTTTGTGCAAAGGCTAGTGTTAAACTTTCAAAACGCTGACTGTCGCCCATTGCAACATCACCCAACTGTTTAACAATTGGCATTACCCTTTCTGAAGCAATACCAAAACCCATTAATGTTTGACCAGCTTTAAAAACTTCTGGTCCTAATATGGTGTCCTGTTGTAATTTATTTAAACCACCTGCAAGCTCACGACCTTTTGAAGCATTACCAGCTAAAACTTCATAGCTTTTATTGGTAGCTCCAAAATTCATTGCAGCATTAACGCTGCTACCAGCAAGCATTAAACCACCAGTTAACAATGCAGCTGGTGCAAAACGACTAAACATTCCTCCTAAACCTAAATTCATTCCACCACCTGAGCTGCTGGCGTTTCTGTTTGGATTGCCTATATGCTTTTCAATTTCTCTGTTTAAATCCCTAAGCTCTCTTGTAGCTGCTTTAATTTGTGATGTAGATGTGCTGCTAGATATTACCTGCTCTAATTGCTTTGCTTTATTGCGTAGCATATCGTAGCTACTAGCAAGTGTGGTGTTGCGTTGAGCAAGTGTGTTCATACTTGCCTGAGCTCTGTTAGCAGCTGCTTGCACAGTAGAAAAATTAGTCCTAGCAGATTGTGCAACTCGCACAAATCCGCTGCTCATCATATCCTTGAGCTTCAGGTAAAATTCTAATGTATTGTTATTTGCCACCTATTAAGTTGTTTATTGTTTCAGCCAAATTTTTGTCAGATTCTAAACTTCTAATTCTGTTGATATGTGCAATTTTCATTGCTAATTTATCATAGGTCATAAGTGAAGCATCCTGACCTGTGTAGTATTCCACCATTGTTTGAAAAAAGCCGAGAACATCGTCCTCGGCTTTTTTTGATGCTTCACTTATCGCTTTACGAAGGCAGTTGTAATGCCGTCAACCATTTTGTTAAATTCAGGAGCTGCACTTAAAAAAGCCCTTTCATTTGTGATGATGTAGTTTCCTTCATCATCATCATTCAGCAAAGTTTCTCGCATCATAAATTCTACGTAAACATAAAACCCCTGTGCAAGCTTTTCTTGTGCATTGTTCATTATATGTCTATCAACAATTTTAAAGATGCCCAGCTTTTCAACTGTAGTAACAACTTCAATGTCGCTAACTTCTTTCTCAACATTTTTACCCTCCACAATCTCTGTTACTTTTTTCTTGTTAACGTTAATTACTTCAGATAAAACTGGTAGATACCAAACCTCTTGGAAATCTTTTTCCCATTGGTTAATTTTTGATAAACCATATTTTTCAATGGCGTAAGCCTCGCATTTGGCTTTAATTTGTTCTGCTGTTGCTGTTATCATTTTTGCTGTTTAAATGGTGGTTAAATAAGATTTAAAAACCTACTTAGTAGTAATTTTTATAGCAATAAAAGGCAGGTTAACTTGCATTTGTT
>JANYEB010000104.1 GCA_025363355.1 Chitinophagaceae bacterium
CATTGATTGTTTGAAACACAATTACGTTTTGACTGCTACCCCAAACAGAACCAACACTATTAATGCTTGTAAAAATTGGCTTTACTTTTTTCGTTTGTGAATAGCTATTCATTGCCATCAACATCAGTATCAAACAACATACTTTTTTCATCTTACTAAATTTAAAACAATAATTAATGAGCGAACAAGAAGCTACTTAATTTAACAATATTATTAGTATTAGAATAGTTGTATTGGTGCAAGCCATCTTTAGCTGAAACCATTGCTATTCCATTATTACAGATAATATCATACGCTGCATTTAAAGGAATTGTTTGCAGCAAAATTGGATTCTCTGGATTAGTTGCATCAAAGACTCTAATGCCTGAATTATCATCACAAACAAATAAAATATTTCCATCTTTACTAAGTCCTTGTGGCTTTGTTAAATTAACTTGTTTTACTAAAGTTGGGCTAGACAAATTTGATATCTTAACAATATCTAATTCGTTTTGCGTTCCTTGACAAAATGTGCCAGCATGCAATGTTATATAAGCATAATCATCATCTGCAATTACAGGATCACAAAGCCTTGCATGGCTAAACCCACTTATGTAAGTTGGCAGTGTTGGGTTGCTTAAACTATAAATAAACATTCCATTTTGTGAACCAATAAATAATTTGTCTTTAAAAGGATAAATGGTTTCAATATTCCATCCAACAGATAGTTTATTGGCAATGCTTGGTTGTGTTGCATTGGAAATATTAATAGCATTTAAAGTTGAGTTTGATACTGCATATAAATAATTATTAATAGCAGTGAAACGACTCATACTACCAGCTTTGCCAGTTGACGAATTTTGCGAACCAGCTGGATTAGCTGCTGTAGCAGGCCCACCAGAAAGCCCAACATTCCAATTATTAGTAATATATTTTCCATTACTCCAAATTCCTTGTCCTTCTACAATTTCAATTTCCATACTTGTATCTCTAACATTCCAACCTGTTACAACGCTGCCTTGTGTTGTTGAATATCCATTAATAAAACGCATATCAATAAAAATATCTTCTATCACTTTTGTAGTAGCAATATTATTTATATCAGCTATATCAATAGCTAAAAAATCGGTATAACAATTTGCATATAAAACATTGTTGCTAACCCATAAATCTGTGTTACCAGGAATGGTAATAAATGCTTTGTTAATTGGGCTTGCAGGATTTGTATTATCAATAACGTGAATGCCTTTTTCTTTCTCGTTTAAAAACACATAATTGCCAATTACAAAAAGCTTTCCAGCATTTGCAACATCAATAGGGGCAGTGCTTTTAACCTTAGCTCTAAGGCTACTTGTGGTTTCAATAATGGGTGTATAAATTTGACAATGCTTTTTTCCAACATCTTTTAAACAAGAGCTAAAACATATTGCAACTGTTACTGCTATTAAAGCTACGTCGATAAACTTTTTCATATATTATTTTTTAAATGATTTGAATGGAATGTTTAATTGAAAATCTAATTGCTGCCAGTAATATTTTGAAGATGATTTTTGAGCAGGCGTTAGATACTTTCGTGCAACCAAACTCAAAGAAAATTTATTATTGAAGTTGACAGATGCACCAGTTTCTAAAGCTATTAAAACTCTTTGATTTTGTTCTATCAATGATTGGTATCTGTAAACATTATCGACTTTATTAAGCCAATTATCTTTAAAAATCCAAGAAACATCTGCCCCCATTTTTAAAGAAAATTCAGTTTTATTTTGTGGATTTATACAATAAGAAATGTTTATGGGAACTTGAATTTGGTTGCTGTAATTAGTGTAAACTTCTTTACTGCTCAGGTAATAATAAGATGGAAAGAATGTAGTAGAATCTTCTTGCAATCCAAGTTTGTTTTCTAAATACTGATATTTTAAACCACTTTGCAGCATCCATCTTTCTGATAGTTTTAAATCAACATTCACTCCCAATGAAAAATGGTAGCCAGTTTTTGGCAAACTCAAAATATTTGATGAAGAATTTACACCCCCACTTGTAGCAGTTGGCGAAGAAGTTAAATTATTATTTAAAGCATCCTGTGTTTTTGCTTCGCCAAAAACATTATTTCTTGAAACATAATTTGCTCCACCACCAATTGCCAAACTCCAAACAGTTTTTTCCGATTTTTTTATTGTTTTAGCAATTGTATTTTCCTTGGTTGCACTACTATCAATCTGTTTTAGTGTATCGATATTCTTATTTTGAAGCGTTTCGTTTTTGATTATTTCAGATGCCAAGTCAGTTTGCACACTTGCAGAACCATTTTGCGTGTGCGACAAAGCCATTTGCATGCGTGCAGAATCATTTTGCGTGTGCGACAAAGCCGTTTGCATACGTGCAACATCACTTTGCGTATGCGACAAACGCTTTTGCATACGTGCAGAACCATTTTGCGTGTGCGACAAAGCCGTTTGCATACGTGCAGAAACACTTGTAGTGGACGACAAACCCTTTTGCACACGTGCAGAACTATTTTGCAGGCTCGAAAAGTCTGATTTTAGAGCCGATTGTTCATTTTTTAATATTTCAGCAGTTTTATTTTCTTGTTTTTCAGCACTTTGCATATTTGTTTCATTACTTTCAATGTTATTTAAACCATTTTTTTTCTTATTGCTTATATCTGAATTGTTAGAATTGAGTATAAAAACTGGTATTATAAATAACCCAATTAGAGGAAAAATCCACCACCAAGCAACAATTCTTCTTTTCTTCTTCTCCTCTAAATTACTTTCAATTTCTTTCCAAACTTGTTCAGATGGATTAAGATTAAAGTCTTTTAGTTCATTAACAGTATCGTTAAAATTATTTTGCATACTTGCTGTTTGCTTTAATATTTTCTTGTTCTATCATCTTAATCAACATTGCTCTGCCTCGGCTATATTGACTGCGAATGGTGTTTACATTGGTCTGCAACATTTCGGCAATTTCCATTTGGCTATATCCTTCAACTGCAACTAAATTAAATATGGTTTGATAGCTTGCTGGCAACTTTCTGACCTGCTCAACCAAATCTTTCACATTAATTTTCAACTCAGTTTCTTCATTTGCCACAGGGTGCAGGCTCACATCACTCAAATTCATTTCATTTTTATATCTATTGTGTTTGGTTAAGTAAGTTAATGCTGTATTCACCATAATTCTTCTTATCCAAGCACCTAATTCTCCATCACTTTTATACTGATGCAAATTTTTAAACACTTTTATAAATCCCTCTTGCAAAACATCTTCTGCATCGTGCAAACTTTTAGTATATCTGTAACACAAGCCCAACATATTGCTTGCATATTGGCTATACAAGGTTTGTTGTGCCTGCCTGTTATTTTTAATACAAGCTTTTACTAATTGCAGTGTTTCCATTCTGTTTTAATATGACTAAGTAACGAAACAAATCATTGCATCATTAAAAAAATCTTTTATAGCTATTTATCTAACACATCAATATATTGAAATTCAAGTGCAGCTTTTAAAGCTAAAATTGGGGATAACTATTCTGCCCCTTTCACAAAATTTATTAAAGTAAAACATCGTTATAATAACAAATCAAAACCTACAGATGAATTCTAATACGAAGCAACACAAAGAAATTGAGGCTCTATTTAAATTGATTGACGATCCAGATGCAGAGGTTTTTTCAATTGTATCGGATAGAATTGTAAACTATGGCAATAGTATTATACCAAACCTAGAAAATCTTTGGGAAAATACTGTTAGTGGCAATGTTCAAAAACGTATAGAAACATTGATTCATAAACTGCATTATCACGGTTTACAAAATGATTTAACCGAGTGGAGTAGCAATACTTATAACGATCTTTTATTTGGTGCTTTATTAGTTGCAAAATATCAATATCCTGATTTACACACCACTCCCATTCTTCAAGATTTAGATAGAATAAAAAGAAATATTTGGCTAGAGTTAAACAATTATTTAACGCCATTAGAGCAAGCCAATGTTTTGTGCAGCATTTTATATAATTATTACGAACTTAGTGGCAGTGAAGTTTCTTACGAAAGCCCAAACGATTTTTTTATTAATAAAGTGTTAGAAAGCAAGCGTGGCAATGCAATTAGTATGGGTATTTTATATCAGGTAATGTGTGATTTATTAGACATTAATGCCAGCATTATCAGTATTCCTAAGCAAATGATTATTGCATTTTATCATAGCGATTTTTATGCAGATAAAAGCCCTGAAGATGCAAGAGATAAAATACATTTTTATGTTGATGCTGTAAATGGCCAGGCATACAGTTACTCAGATATTCAAAAATATTTTAAGAGGATTAATATCACACCAACAGCAGAACATTTTAAACCATTGTCACATAAAAGAACCATTCAAATTTTATTAGAAGAGGTTGGAAAATGTTTCAATAATTCTGATTTAGTTGATAAAAAAGAGGAAGTAACTGCACTTGCAAAAATTTTGCAATAGCAAAACTTATCATACAAGGAATTTTTCTTTTTGCGAAATAGTTTTTGAAGCATTTCTCAAGCGATTTCGCATTTTATTTTTGATATTTTTTTGAGGAATCTTTAACTTCACAATCTAAATTTAGATTATGAAGAAAGTTTACACGTTACTTAGTTTTTTGTTGCTATTTTCAGTTGCAAAAGCTCAATTTCCAGCACCTTACTGTGCAGAAGATTATGTTGATAATGTTGAACCAATTACATCGGTTGTTTTTGGCACCATTTCTAACACTTCACCAGATGCTACTGGTGGCATTCCATTAGAAGACTATACAAGTATTAGCACAAATGTTATACAGGGTGTTTCTTACCCAATAAGTGTCCAAGGCAATACAGATGGTACTTTCACAGATTACATTAGAGTTTTTATAGATTGGAATCAAGATGGAGATTTTGATGATGCAGGAGAATCTTATGACATCGGTACAATTACCAATTCTACAGGTTTAGATGGCAAAACTGCTACTGCCAATATTTTAGTGCCTATTGGGGCAACAGTTGGTTCTACAAGAATGAGGGTTACAAAGCATTGGAATAGTTATCAAAGCCCTTGTAATGCTGGTGGTTCTGGTGAATATGGAGAATCTGAAGATTATAGTATTACAGTTGTAGCTTCTCCAAGTTGTTCAGGAACGCCACCAACTACAACAGCTTTTGGACCTGCTTCTTCTTGTTCAGATAGTTTAATTGTTGTTTCTTTAGGTGGTATTAGTGCTGGCACAGGTTTAACTTATCAATGGCAAACAACTACTCTCACTGGTACAGTTTGGACAAACATTGTTGGTGCTACCACATCTACTGTATCATTTCCACATCCAGCTGGAGGAGCTAAATACAGATGTGTTGTAAAATGCACTAGCTCTGGTTTATCAACCAATTCATCAGAAATAACAGTTCAATCAATTAATTGTGCACCGCCAGTAAATGACGATGCTTGCAACGCTATTACTTTGGTGCTTGATGGACCAAGTAATTGTCAGTACACCAAGTACGCTTCAAGCAATAATGATCCATCTTTATTTACTTGCAGTACCCCAAATAATACTACTTGGTATAAATATACCCCTACAACATCAGGATTAGTTCAATTTACTTTAACACCTCCTGCAACTGGTGATACATTGTATGGTTGGCTAGGCGTATTTACTGCAACAGGTACTTGCCCAGGTGCATTAACATTTGTTGATGAAACTTCAACAACACTTGGTGGTTGTAAATCTTTTGGCTTAGCTGGCAATGCTTCAACAGTTTTTGCAGCAACGCTTACAGCAGGGATTGAATATTATTTTATGGTTGATGGAGTAGCTGGAGCTTTTGGTCAATATTGTATCTCTATTCAAACGCCACCAAATTCTCCAACAACTTGTGCTACCAATATTGCTCCAGCAAATAATGCAATAGATGTTGCTGCACCAATTGCTACTTTAAAGTGGTCATTTGTTGCTTTAGCTACATCCTATGATATCTATTTTGGAACCACCAATCCACCAACTACCAATATTGGTAATACTTCTTTAGACTCAACTACTGTTACGGGTTTGGCATATAGCACAACTTACTATTGGTATGTAGTTCCAAAAAACATTGGTGGTTCTGCTACGGGTTGCGATGCTAATTTAACATCATTTACAACAAAGGCTCCTCCTCCTCCACCTGCAAATGATGATTGTTCAGGTGCTTTTTCAGTAACAGCTAATACTAGTTTAAATGCCACTACAATTAGTGCAACACAAACTGACCCTGGCGAACTTTGTAATGGATTTACAGGTACTGCCGATGACGATGTTTGGTTTACATTCACTGCAAGCCAAAATGGCGATGCAACTATTACAGAAACACCACCAGCTGCAAGCTCTTTCGATGGAGTAATTATAGTTTACTCTGGCACTTGTGGTTCATTTACAAATATTGGTTGTGCAGATGCCACCTTTGCTGGTGGGGTAGAAACAGTGACTGTAACAGGTTTAAATGCTGGCGAAACTTACTATTTCAGGGTCTATGGTTATGGGTCAACAGCTTCATCAGCTGGAAATTTCACTATTACAGCAACTGGTTCAGCTTTGCCTGTATCTATAACTAAATTTAGTGGTGAAAGAAAAAATACCACAAATATTCTTTCTTGGACAACTGCAATAGAAATTAACAACAAAGGTTTTGAACTACAACGCAGTGCTACAGGTGATAATTTCTTATCACTAACTTTTGTAGAAAGCAAAGCTGTAAATGGCAATAGTAGTCAAACTATAAATTATCAAGCTGCTGATAGCAAACCATATTCTGGTAACACTTACTATAGATTGAAGCAAGTAGATAAAAATGGCAAGTCTAGTTTCAGTAACGTGATTTTAATTAAAGGAGAAAAAGTAACCAATATTGCTGTTACTGATGTGTATCCTAATCCAGCAAACAAATTACTAAATATGATTGTTGCTTCGCCAAGTAATGAGCAAATTACAATAGTAGTTTCTGATATTACAGGTAAGATTATTAAAAAACAATCAATACAAGTAATTTCTGGAAACAATAATTTGCAATTAGAAGTTGGCAGTTTATCATCTGGTTCTTACCTACTTAAAGTAGTTTGCAACAATGGCTGTTCAAGTTCTATTGTTAAATTTGTTAAACAATAAATTATATTTTTATTTTCTCAAAGAGGCTCTCAAAAGAGCCTCTTTTTTATTTATTGTCGCTTTATATCATTTAAAAAAATAGGCAAAAAAGGTGTTGAACTTTCTATATACTCAACCCCTATCTTTGCCACCCTAAAATTAAAATACATTTAGTTATGCAACTGAAAGGCTTAGTGAGAATAATAGCTGTCCTGTTCTTAGGTATCTGCTTATATTACTTATCGTTTACACTGTGGGCTCATAATCACGAAAGTGATATGGAAGCCAAAGCAAAAAATTGGGTTAGTAGAAGTTTCGCTAAACCATCTGAAAAATATCCTAATGCAGCAGATTCAAATCTCAGAAAAGCTTATGAGGATAGTTTAAAAATTGTTCTTGAGAACAAAGTATCTAAACTTCTTGATAGCACTAAAGCTACTAAAGTTGGACCTTTTGGTTTCACTACGTACAGAGCTGCAAAAGATCAGGAATTAGCACTGGGTCTTGACTTGCAAGGTGGTATGAGTGTTACAATGGAAGTAAGTATGGATAAATTAATCCTATCACTTGCAGATAACACTAAAGATCCTGCCTTTAATAATGCGTTACAAGCTGCCATTTCTCAAAAATCTAATGGAGAGGCTGATTTAGCTACTTTGTTTGTTGATGAATACAAAAAAAATGTTCAGATAAGTAATCTTGCCAATTTCTTTATTAATAAAAGCAATGGTAAAATCAAATTCTCTTCGTCTGAAACAGAAGTAAGAACCTACTTGAAAGAAAAAGCACAAGATGCTTTTAAAAACGTTACAAATATTATTCGTAATCGTATTGACAAGTTTGGTGTATCATCTCCATCTATCAATTCTGATGAAAGAAAAAGCAGAATTACTATTGAACTTGCTGGTGCAAAAGATCCAGAAAGAGTTAGACAATATTTACAATCTACTGCAAACCTTCAATTTTTTGAGTGTTATAGAGTAATGGATGTTGCTGATGGTATTCGTGGTGCTGACAAAGCATTAGAAGATTATTTAGCTGGCACTACTGCTGTTAAAGTTGACACAAGCAAAGTTGCTAATGATACTAGCAAAACTAAAGTTACAGCAACTGTAAATGTTGCTAAAAAAATAGATAGCACTAAAATGAATCCATTATTAAGAGTTGTACAATTTGTGCAACCTTATGACGATAAAGGTGTTCAAAAATGGCCATCTAATTTGGGTTATGTTGCTATTAAAGATACTGCAACTGTTAACGAGTATTTGAGATTAGATGTTGTTAAGTCTAAGTTCCCTGCTAATGCAGCATTTATGTATGGCAAACTGGAAAAAGATAAAGAGGGTAAAGACTTACAGTTCTTATCATTGTTTGCCATTAAAACCTTAGATAATGACCAGGCCGAATTAGAAGGTGATCATATCACTGGTGCAAGAGCCGATTATGGTCAAAGTGGAGAAGTTGTGGTATCTATGGAAATGGATGCTGTTGGTACAACTATCTGGGGTAAAATGACAGAAAGAAACGTGGGTAAACCAATTGCTATTGTTTTAGATAATACAGTTTACTCTGCTCCAAATATCTTAAACCCTATTAAAGAGGGTCGTTCTCAAATCACAGGTAGTTTCTCTCAAAAAGAAGCACAGGATTTATCTGGTATCTTAGAAAGTGGTAAACTTCCTGCTCCTGCAAAAATTGTTCAAGAGCAATTAGTTGGACCAACTTTGGGTGCAGAAGCTATCCACGGTGGTATTATGAGTTTCGGTATTGCATTTGGTGTTATCTTCTTGTTAATGTTATTGTATTATAACACCGCAGGATGGGTTGCAAACATTGCCTTAATCCTTAACTTAATCTTTACTGTTGGAGTATTGGTTTGCTTACCGGGTGGTTTTTCTTTAACATCTGCAGGTATTGCAGGTTTAGTGTTAACCATTGGTATGGCGGTGGATACTAACGTAATTATTTTTGAAAGAATTAAAGAAGAGTTGAACTTGGGTAAAAGCTACAGTGTAGCCGTTAACGATGGTTACAAACGTTCTTTACCTCCAATTTTAGATGCTCACGTTACCAGTTTCTTAACTGCTGCTATCCTATTCATCTTTGGTTTAGGTCCTATATTAGGTTTTGCCACTACCCAAATGTTAGGTATTGCTCTAAGTTTATTCTGCGGTATCTTAGTATCAAGATTGATTACTGACTTATATGCTGATGAAAAGAAAGCCCGTCATTTTGAGTATTTTACATCTGTATCTAAAAAAATCTTCAAACACGCTTCTTATAAGTTTATTGAATATAGAAAAGTAGCTTACGGAATCTCTGTATTTGTATTAATTTTAGGTGTTGGATCTTTATTCAATGGTTTCGATCAGGGTGTTGAATTTGCCGGTGGTAGAAGCTACACCATTAAGTTTGATAAAACAATCAGTGCAGATGCTGTAAGAGACGATTTAAAAGCTGCTTTTGGTAATGTAGCTCCAATTATTAAAACACTTGGAACCGATGGAAAAAAATTAAACATCACTACTTCATATAAAATTAAAGAAGCAGGTAATCAAATTGATGCTACTGTAGAACAAGCCCTGTTTACTGGTTTGGCTAAACACCTTCCAGCAAATACATCATTCCCTAAATTCTCTACAGATTTTAAAGAAAGTTCTCAAACTGTATTACCTAGTATTTCTGCCGATCTAAAATCAGGTGCAATACAAGCAGGTATTTTCGCAATCATCATTATTTGTTTCTACATCTTTATTCGTTTTAGAGATTGGAGATATAGTGTGGGTACAATTGTAGCATTATTGCATGACGTTTTAGTAACATTAGCTGTATTCTCTTTCGCTAGAAAACTTGTTCCTTTCCCATTAGAGATTGATCAACATTTTATTGCAGCAATTTTAACTGTAATTGGTTTCTCGATGAATGATACTGTAATTGTTTATGATAGAATTCGTGAAGATTCTCGTTTATACCCTAATCTGTCTAAACAAGAAGTTATTAATAAGGCGATTAACCAAACACTAAGTCGTACAGTAATGACTTCATTAACTGTATTCTTAACCATCTTAATCTTATTTATATTTGGTGGAGAAGTAACCAAAGGTTTTGCATTTGCAATGCTTGTGGGTGTTATAACTGGTACTTACTCTTCAATATTTGTGGCAGCACCAATATTGGTTGACTTTGCAAAAAGCAAACCATTGGGTAAAAACCACGATGACAATACTTAGTATTTTTTATACTGAATAAAAAAAGGCTGTCTTAAAATAAAACTTTAAGGCAGCCTTTTTTTATGAAACTTTCTATAGAAGTAATCTTTACGATGTTCTATTGGTTACAACTTTTTGCATTTCATAACGCTTGATATGAAATGCAAAAACTGGAAACTAAAATGTGACTTCAAATATTTGAATAAAAAAAGGGTGTACCTATAAGAAAGCTTCATTGTGATTTATAAATTAAATACTAAAAAACAACTTTTTATTGTTATTAACTTTAAATTTGTACGAAAGTTTCCCTCCCAAGACAAGAAAGACTGTATAAATTACGTTCATATATAAATATGTATGAGCAATAAACAAATTCGTTTATGAAAAAACTACCTTTTTTGTGTACCACAATTTTATTTGGTAATCTTTTGTTTGGTCAAAGCCATACATTAAAGTTTGGTACCCTTGTTCCAATCAATAATAAGGCTATTACGATTTTGCCTACAACACCAAGTGACGAAGGTCTAATTTTAGCACCCAAACCTGCTGGTCAAAATATTGTATTAGTTGGTGGCAGTATGAACCCATTGACCAATGATGGTAATAACTTAATATTATCAAACTCAAGTAGTTTAACATATAGTGGAACACAAGCCCCGCTATTATTAACCCCTACTCCACAAAAACAAAAAACAAATTTTGGCAATAACCCAAAAGCTACTTCTGTAAACACCCAATCTCTTAGAGGTAATGATAATAACTCATTTACTTCTTTAACTGATTATGGAACAAATAATTCAAAGCCTTTACAAAGCAGCAATAATAACTCCAGCAATTTTCAAAGTCTAACTTCACCATCGAATAAAGTTGCATCAACTCCACCTGTTAATGTTTCTCTTGAACCATTAACCTACGTTACTCCTAAAGCAAAAGTGCAAACTGGTGTAGAAACTTTAGATCCGTCAAGAATTAATACTAGTTTAAGCAATACAACAAATTCTGAAAAAGTAGTTGCTAATTCTAATTTAAGAAATAGTCCTCAAGAAACTTTGCCTCCAAGAAATTCTGTAGCAAGAACAAAAATGCCAGAATTAGCACCAATTGAAGGTGCTAGTGATGTTGCAAATAATTCAAACGGTTATTCAAAAAATCAAAATGGTGGTATGCCTGAGTTGTCACCAATTGATGGTCAAACTAACGTAACTGTTAAAGCAAACCAAAGTACAATGCCTGAGTTGGCACCAATTGAAGATGAACGTACTGAAGAACCAAAACAAACTAGCAATCATAATCAAGGTTTAAATCAAGAAAACCCAAATAGAGTAAGAGGTTTTTTGATACCTAAAGGAACATTGCTGAAAGCTAATGAAACTAAATCTTATATAATCAAGCCTGCTGCACCAGTTAAGAACATTGTTCCATTTAAATTAGATGATTCTGATGAGCTACAAAGTACTAAACCTTCTGCAGGTGGTGGAATGGGCTTTAGACCAGATGTTGAAGAAATTAATAGTAACTATGTTTCAGCTTTAGATGTAATTGAAACCCCTATTCAAAACAATCAAACTCAACAACAATTACAACAAGCTGCAAAAAATCATCAACACGATCCAAATAATCCGTGTTGTAAAGTACAAATGAGCTATGCAACAAAAAAGAAAGTTGTATATAAAAAACCTGTTTATCGTAAAAAGAAAACATATACTCAACAACCTGTTGTTTATACTTATAAGCAAGACCCTGTTAAAACACAAAATACAGAACGTATTGTTTATGTTCCTATTCAACAATTACAACAAGAAACAAAAACTGTTCAGGTTTATAAGCCACAAGTAGTTCCTCAGCCAGTACAACAACCTGTTAAGTCGCAAGATAAGGTAGTTTATAGAGATTATACTAACACATATACCAAAGCTAACCCATCACAAACACCTGAGTGTAATTGCCCAGGAACTAATCAAAATGCTGGTGGAAATAAGGATAACAAAAGGTATTATAACCCTAATAATTATGCAAATGGGCTTAATTCAGGTCCAACTTCTGGCGATTACCCTGTTTCTGGGAGTTCAAGTGATGTTGATATGAAATATACATTCTATGTAAACCCAAGAGGGAAATATGGAGTGAGTGTTTACAATAACAATTGCTCTGTTTTACTGCAACAAAATGGTAAGGTTGTTGAATTTAAAATATATGGAGATCCTAAGACAGATCAACCTAAATTAAATTACTTTGGTTCTCCAGAAAGTATTGCCGGCATTCCAATTGAGTATAACTACAATAGATCTGTACACAAAATAGGGAATATCAAATTCGATTATGATTTTGAAGGATTCTTTAAAACCGTTGGGAATTCAAATGTATTTTATACACCTAGATCTACCTTATCCAAAGTAGATAATACCAATGTAAGATATGATGCAGGTGGTAATGTTACTAGTGTTGACCAGAATAGCGGAATTGTACAATACAATCCTTAATAATCAATTAGTATTAAAATTGAATTATTGGCGAAGCCGAAAGATTAATATTTTCTCTTTCGGCTTTTTCAATAATACTATAATCTGAAAGAATTAATGCCTTATTTCTTTTAATACAAACATCGTGTTCAAAGTGAACAGATGGCTTACCATCTCTGGTTCTAACAGTCCAACCATCTTCTTCTGTATAAACATCTTTAGAGCCCATATTAATCATTGGCTCAATAGCAATTACCAAATTTTCTTTAAGCTTTGGTCCATTACCACGTTTACCATAATTAGGAACTTGTGGGTCTTCGTGTAATTGTTTTCCCAAACCATGCCCTACTAATTCCCTTACAACACCATAACCATTTTTAAACTCAGTATGCTCTTGAATTGCATAACTAATATCACCAATTCTATTATTTACAATAGCTTTCTCAATTCCTTTATATAAACTTTCTTTAGTAATTTGTATCAATTTAGCTTCATCTTCTCCAATTTTTCCAATAGCAAAAGTGTAAGCATGGTCTCCATGCCATCCATTTAAAATAACTCCCATATCAATAGAAACAATATCTCCATCCTTCAATGCAACTTCGTTTGGAAAGCCGTGAACAACTACATCATTAACACTTGCACAAATCGTATATGGGTAACCACTATAATTTAAAAATGATGGAATTGCTTTATGGTCTTTTACAAACTCGTTACAAAGTTTATCCAATTGCATAGTTGTCATTCCAGCTTTAAGCACTTTAGCTACTTCAGTAAGTGTTTTGCTAACTAATACTGCAGCTTCTTTCATTAAAGCTACTTGAGCTTCTGTTTTATATAATATCATACCGTTGGGTCTTCTCATTAAAAAATAGATTATCTAAGTTTAACCACTATCAAATATTTAAGTTTTGAGAATATTTAGAAAGGTTATTTCAAAGAAAAACCTGTTAGAAAAATCCAACAGGTTTCAAAATATACTTCAAATATGTTTATCTATAAAGCTGTTGTAGTAACAGGAGAACTTGCTTGCCTTCCTTGTACCCTA
This sequence comes from Chitinophagaceae bacterium, assembly GCA_025363355.1. Lineage (GTDB taxonomy): Bacteria > Bacteroidota > Bacteroidia > Chitinophagales > Chitinophagaceae > CAIVPM01. The sequence continues at coordinate 13,820 of JANYEB010000104.1, forward strand.
CCACTACTCATTAAACCATCATATTGCTTCATTAACAAATAGGTTTCAATTTGTTGTAAGGTATCTAAAATTACACCTACCATAATCAACAAACTTGTTCCTCCGAAGAAAGTGCTAAACTGACTTGTGACACCAAATTTCTGAGCAATACCAGGCATAATACCAACAAATGCTAAGAAAATAGCTCCAGGCAATGTTATTCTATCCATAATAGCACCAATAAAATCAGCAGTTGGTTGACCAGGTTTAACACCGGGAATAAAACCATTACTACGTTTTAAATCTTCAGAGATTTGATTTGGATTAAATATTAACGCTGTGTATAGGAATGTGAACCCAATAACCATAATAGAATAGATAATCATATACCAGATATTACTATGATCATTAAAAACTTTAGTTATTCCTTTTGCAGAATCAATATTAGTGAAAGAAATTAATGTAGGCAAAAACATAATTGCTTGTGCAAAAATGATTGGCATAACACCAGCACTATTTACTTTAACTGGTAGAAATTGTCTGGAACCAGCAACATCTAAATTCTTGCTTCCAACAATTTGTTTAGCGTAATTCAAAGGAATTTTTCTGATACCTTGTACAAGTATGATTAATCCCATTATAATGGCAACAAGTACGACAATCTCTATCAAAAAGATTAATAATCCACCACCTTTACTTTGGCTTTTTGCACTAAACTCTTGCAAGAAACTTTGTGGCAAACGAGCTAAGATACCAACCATAATAATGATTGAAGTACCATTACCTAAACCTTTGTCTTGAATTCTTTCACCTAACCACATTACAAATAGAGTTCCTGCAGTTAAAGTAATGATTGTGATGAATGTAAATAATACGCCTTGTATAACTATTGCTTGAGAATAACTACCTTGTGGTGATGTTAAATAAGCAACGTAAGCTCCTGCTTGAAAAACAGTAACAATTACAGTAAGATATCTTGTCCATTGATTAATTTTCTTTCTACCAGTTTCACCTTCATTTTGAATTTTTTTCAATTGTGGAACAAGAATAGTCATCAACTGCATAAATATTGAAGCAGAGATATAGGGCATAATGCCTAAAGCAAATATTGATGCTTGTGAGAAAGCACCACCAGCAAATGTATCAAATATACCAAGCAAACCTTTATTGGCTGCTCTTAATTTAGATTCATCTAATAAGTTAGGATTGATTCCAGGAAGTACGATGTGAGACCCAACTCGATATATAAATACCAAAATTAGAGTGAATATTATTTTATTCTTAAGCTCATCTATCGACCAAATATTTTTTAGCGTTTGTATGAATTTTTTCACTGTTATAATGAGTTGTAAAAGTTATAGTCTTTAAAACCAAAAAGGTGCATCTGTGATGCACCGCAAATTTGTGGAAATTATTTTACAATTTCAACTTTTCCTCCGGATGCTTCGATTGCAGCTTTCGCTTTTTCGCTAATCGCATTCACTTTGAAGTTAAGTACTGAAGTAATTTCTCCTGTAGCTAGAATTTTAACTCTATCATTTTGAGCAATTAAGCCATTGATATATAAATTTTCTAGAGAGAACTCAGGAAATGAATATTTTTCTTGTAATTTATCAATTTGCCCAAGGTTAAAAACAACATATTCAATACGATTGATGTTTTTGAAACCACGTTTAGGCACTCTACGTTGCAATGGCATCTGACCACCTTCAAATGCATTTTTACGTTGATAACCAGCACGACTTTGTCCACCTTTGTTACCTTGTGTTGATGTACCACCTTTACCAGATGCTTCACCACGACCTAATCTTTTTTCTTTGTGAGTTGAACCTGCAGCAGGTTTCAGATTGTGTAATTTCATTTTTTATTTTTTACTTACGCAGTTACCTAAAAACTGCTCGCTAAAATATTTATTAAACTCTTTTTAGGAATAGAGCTTATAGTAGTTCTACTTTAATTAGGTGATTAACTTTGCTAACCATTCCCAATATTTGTGGAGTTGCTTCAACTTCTTTAGTTGCGTGTAATTTTCTTAACCCTAATGCAATCAAAGTTTGTTTTTGACGTTCAGATCTATCAATTCCACTCTTTACTTGAGTTATTTTAATTTTTGCCATAACCTTTTAGTTTAAGGTTTAAAGTTTAAGATTTAAGGTTTAGAACCATAAACTGTAAACTATAAACTGGATTTATCCGTTAAATACTTTACTTAATTTAATATTTCTATTTTTTGCTACTTCAATTGGTTCTCTTAAACTAGCTAATGCTTTAATTGTAGCTTTTACCACGTTATGGGGATTTGCAGAACCAAGACTTTTAGCAAGAACGTCAGTAACACCAGCACTTTCCAATACAGCACGCATTGACCCTCCTGCAATTACTCCAGCTCCATGAGCTGCTGGTCTAATCATAACCTTTGCTGCACCAGACTTACTAAATTGTTCGTGAGGAATTGTACCGTGCATAATAGGAACTTTAACTAAGTTCTTTTTAGCATCTTCAATACCTTTAGTAATAGCTTCTTGAACTTCTTTTGCTTTACCCAAACCTTGACCAACTATACCATTTTCATTTCCAACTACAACAAGTGCAGAGAAAGAAAAAGTACGACCACCTTTGGTAGTTTTTACAACACGATTGATGGCAACAACTTTGTCTTTAAATTCAACATCGCCACCAGCTTTTATTTTATTATCAATTGTCTTTGACATCTTAAAAATTTAGAAATTATAATTTTTTGATTAGCTAATAACGTTTGAAATTAGAATACTAATCCACCTTCTCTAGCACCTTCAGCTAATGCTTTAATTCTTCCGTGATAAAGATTACCACCTCTATCAAAAACAACTTTCTCGATACCTAATTCTTTAGCTTTAAGAGCAATTGACTCTCCAACCAATTTAGATTTTCCAACCTTGTTAACTTTTTGAGCAATAATTGCTTTGTCCCTTGAAGAAGCACCAGCTAATGTTACTGCAGCATCATCATCAATAAGTTGAGCATAGATTTCAAAATTGCTTCTGAACACAGATAAACGTGGTTGAGCAGCAGTACCAGATACTTTCTTACGAATTCTGTATCTTATTTTTTGTCTTTGTTCTAATTTAGTATTCATTTTTTTTTATTTTATTCTCCGATTCTGCCGGAGAATTTAGATTTATTAAGTATTGTTACTTAAGAACTTTGTTGATTATTTACCAGCAGCTTTACCAGCTTTTCTTCTAAGAACTTCACCAGCAAATTTAACACCTTTACCTTTGTATGGTTCTGGTTTACGTAAACTTCTTAACTTAGCACAAACTTGACCAATAAGTTGTTTGTCTGATCCTGCTAAAGAAATAATTGGATTTTTACCTTTCTCAGTTATAGTACTAACTGTTAATTCTTTAGGAATTTCAAAGATAATATTGTGAGAATATCCTAAAGCTAAATCAAGTACATTACCTGTATTTGCTGCTTTAAAACCTACCCCAACTAATTCCATATCTTTCTTGTAACCTTCAGTAACGCCTTTAATTTGGTTACTAATAAGTGAACGATATAGACCATGCATAGCACGATGACGAATTTGATCTGTAGGTCGAGAAACAATTACTTGACCTTCTTTAACTTCAATTGTAATATCGCGATCCACTTGTTGAGTAAGCTCACCTTTAGGACCTTTCACGGTAACTAAATTATCTTTAGAAACTGTAACAGTAACTCCATTTGAAATATTTACCGGTTGTTTACCAATACGAGACATAGTCGATTTTTATTTTTGTTATTATTAAGATTTGTGTTCAGCCACGACTAAGAGGCTTAATTGTCAAATCAATTTCTTTTACTTAGTTATCTTAGCTAATGTAGCAAAGAACTTCCCCACCTACATTTTGGGCTTTTGCTTGTTTATCAGTTAATACACCTTTAGATGTACTGATGATTGCAATACCTAATCCGTTAATTACACGTTTGATTTCATCAGGTTTTGCATAAGCTCTCAAACCTGGTCTGCTCACTCTTTCCAAACTACGAATAGCAGGAATTTTAGCAGCATCATATTTCAATGCAATTTTAATTACACCTTGTTTATTGTCATCTTCAAATTTGTATTTCAAGATATAACCTTGCTCATACAAAATTTCTGTGATTCTTTTCTTTAAGTTAGACGCAGGAATTTCTACAATTCTGTGACCAGCCATTTGAGCGTTTCTTACTCTTGTTAAAAAATCTGCTATAGGATCTGTAACGACCTTTTCCGGAGGTTGAAACAGCGGGCCAAGGTCTTTGACGGGGACATTCCCCTGTCCCACTTTATGGACCTGTCCCAGCTACCCACCAGCTTCGTGACCATCAACGGAGGCTTCCGGGTCCTGATCCACGTGCCGGTTGTGCACGAGCGGATGCGCCTCCTGCGGTACGTCCCGGTGCCGGTGTCGACGCCCAGCGGATTCAAGACCATCCGGAGCACCGAGGGGACCCACATCATC
>JANYEB010000186.1 GCA_025363355.1 Chitinophagaceae bacterium
CTGGCGACATCCATTTAACTATTATGCAAACAGTACCTGTAACAGGTGTTGTTATTGTTACAACACCACAACCTGTTGCATTGGCAGATGCCAAAAAGGGTATTGCAATGTTTGCACAAGCACAAATTAATGTGCCTATTATTGGGTTGGTAGAAAATATGGCTTACTTCACTCCAGCTGAATTACCAGAAAATAAATATTACATTTTTGGACAAGAAGGTGGAAGAAAACTTGCAGATGAATATGAACTTAATTTCTTAGGTCAGATTCCCTTAATACAAAGCATTAGAGAAGGTGGCGATGAAGGTACTCCTGCAATGGCTGGCGATGATGAATTGTCTAAACAAGCATTTACAAATGTCGTTTCCAATATTGTTAGGAATATTTCCATCCGCAATGCTAATTTACCAAGAACTAAGGTAATTGAAGTAGCACAATAATTTAAGGTTCACAGTTTATAGCTTGAAGCTATTTTTTAAATAACACTGAACCATAAACTGCAAACCAAAAACACCAAAAATTTGCACGAACTTATAATTTATACAGATGGCTCTTCAAGAGGCAACCCAGGTCCAGGTGGTTATGGTGTTGTGATGATGTGGGGTGATAAAAGAAAAGAACTTTCAGAAGGCTTTCGTTTAACCACCAATAACCGAATGGAATTAATGGCAGTAATTGTAGCGTTGCAAAGTCTTACAAAAAAAAATATTTCTTTAACTGTTTTTACAGATAGCCAGTATGTAGTTAATAGTATTGAAAAAAAGTGGCTTAATAACTGGATTAAAACTGATTTCAAAGGTGGTAAAAAGAACAAAGACCTATGGCTACAGTATCATCAAATTGCGAAAGACTTTACTGTTAAACTAAAATGGGTAAAAGGTCACGCAGATAATATTTTTAATAATCGCTGCGATGAATTAGCTACAACTGCTGCAGATGGAAAAAACTTGGGAATAGATAGTTGGTATGAGGAAAATGAATACCAGAAATAGAAAATGAATATATCCTATTTATTACTTATCAAGAACTAAAAGAGACTAGCCGATGCTATAAGTTTAAAACAAAGTTTGAATTCCATTTACAGCTCTAAACTCGTGTTGCAACAACCATTTTTTTCGCCATAAACCACCAGAATATCCAACTAAAGTTTTGTTAGTTCCAATAACTCTGTGGCAAGGCACTATAATGCTAATTTTATTTTTCCCATTTGTAGAAGCAGCTGCACGAATTACTTTTTCATCACCCATTTGCTTTGCCAAATCAAGATAGCTAATCGTTTTGCCGTAATTAATATCTGTCAATTTACTCCACACTTTTTTTTGAAATATCGTACCCTCTTGATGAATAGGAATATCAAAGACTCTTCGTTTAGCTTGAAAAAATTCAATTAATTGCTCAGTACATTGATGTATAATATCGCTAATACCCGGTTCGCCATATATTATTTTGGTTTTATCATCAATAAATAATATTTCAGATATGTATGTATCAGTTCCACCAATTCTTATTAGCCCAATGGGACTTTCATAGTATGAGTAATAATTTTCTGACATCAGCAATTAGAGTTCATTAATGTTATTAGAATATACAATTGTTATTACACACATATAAACGAAATAAATGTCTTTTAGGTATGTACATAAAAAACCTGCTAGTGTCTGAAATTAGCAGGTTTATATTTAAAAAAAAAGTATTACCAGTTTACAAAAACTAATTCAGCCTTTACTTGTTTTGAGCCCTTTAAAAAATCTGGTATAATTGTAAAAAAACAATCGCCAACGCATTTTGGAATCATAATTTTTCTTGTATAACTTCCCCAAATATTTTGATAAAGAGGTTGTACTCTTCCGTTGCTAAAAGCACCAATAACGCCAACACCAAATGGTGCTATACTAGTGTACTTTACCTCTCTCCATTCAGACCCTTCATTCAATCTACTGATCAAAGAATTTTTATACCAACGTTCTGCATTTTTAAAATCATAATTCTTGGTATAGATATACTCATAAGCTAAACAACCAACATAACTATTTTGCCTGTAAATATTAGCTGCATATTGCAGAGCAGAACCCATATATCCACCAGAAAAATTTGGTGCGTTTGCGTGAAATTTCACTAGTGCTAAATTAATGGCCAAAGACGTAGGATTTGCTTCGTGCAATTTTTGAAGATTGTCTCTCAAAGCCAAAGCATCATATCTATTATAAACTCTATTTGCAGGTATGTAGGTTTCAGTTTCTGCATCAACAGCAGCATAAGTAGTGTTAACTAGATTAGTGACTCCATAAATAGGATCACCATCATCCATCAAAATAACAGAAGTGTTTTTCCAGCCTGAAGTCAGAAGCATAACTGAAAATAATATACACCCAACAAAGGCGAATTTGGTGCTTTTTCTAAAAGAATGTTTCATAATAAATCAGTTTGAATGCTGTAGTACAAACAATGGTTTGCAAAATTTACAAACAACTAACAAGGATAAATAGTCAAAAGGAAAGGGAACAGATTAACACGGGCTTAAATTCTTCTTCAAAAGAATTTTGTTTTTCGTCGTAGATATTAACATCTCACAACGAGGGTGCAATATAGAATCTTTTTTTTGAACAGCAAACTATTTTGCACAATAATTGCAAAAGCAATTCGTTCTTCATCTCAATTTTATCTTCTACTTGCTATTATTAGATTCAAATCTGTGTATTTTAGATTAAATTTTTCACTCATATAAAAATCTGTAAGAGAACCTTTAAATAAATAAATTCCTTCTCTAAGATTTACTTTATGCCAAACCATTTCATCTATACCACCTTCATCACTAACTTGTAAAAGCAATGGCATTAAAACATTACTGATGGCTTGGCTGGCAGTTCTGGCAAAACCACTTGGAATGTTGGGAACGCAATAATGAATTACATCGTGCTTAATAAATGTTGGCTGTTCGTGGCTGGTTAATTCACTTGTTTCAAAACATCCACCTCTGTCAATAGCAACGTCTATAATAATACTTCCAGAACGCATTGTTGCAACAATTTCTTCTGTAACAACAACAGGAGCCCTGCCATATTCGTTACTTAAAGCACCAACAGCAACTTCGCAGGTTTTTAATTGTTTTGATAATATTTTTGGTTCAAGAACACTTGTCCAAACCCTTTGTCCTAGGTTATTTTGCAATTGCTTTAATCTTGAAACATCGTTATCAAAAACCTTAACACTAGCACCTAAAGCCAAAGCATTTCGTGTAGCAAACTCGCCAACAATTCCTGCACCAATGATAACAACTTTTGTTGGAGGAATGCCACTAATTCCACCAAGCAAAACGCCTTTGCCATGGTTAAAACTGCTTAAATATTGACCTGCAATAAGCATTACTGCACTACCTGCAATTTCACTCATACTTCTAACAATAGGATAAGTACCACTATCGTCTTTAAAGTTCTCATACCCCAATGCAGTGATTCTTTTCTCCATCATTTTCTTTACCACATTTACATTTAAAGCAGAATAATGTATGGGCGATATAATGGTTTGATTGAGTTGTAACAAATCAACATCTTCTGCAACAATGGGTGCACTTTTAACAAGAATCGGAGCTTTAAAAACATCCTCTCTACTGTATGCTATTGAAGCACCAGCTTCACTATAATCCTTATCAGAATAATGACTTCCCTCTCCTGCTTTATGCTCTACTATCACGCTGTGCCCACAACTCACCAACACACCTACAGCGTCTGGCGTTAACCCAACACGGTTTTCTTGAAAAGCTATCTCTTTTGGAATTCCTATATGTAGTTTTGCTCCTTGTGGTTTAATATCAAGTTTTTCTTCCAGCGTTTCGTAGTTGAACGAAGTAGAAATTACAGGTTTTGAAGTGGCCATTGTTAGTAAAGTTGGAGTATAAAGTTAAGTGTTATTTTTTATTGATGAAAACTTTGTCTAATCCTTCCACAAATAAGGAAAAAGTATTATTGATAAGGCAATGACCATTACATCTAAAATGATTAGCAAACCAGCCATTTGCCAAAATCCTTCTTGCACAACACTGCTAAAAGCAACAACTGATACCTTCATCAATAATAATAATTGTGGAACTATAATTGGCAAGCCCATAATTGCCATCAAGGATGCTTGCTGTTTTGCTTTTGCAGCAATTGCTGCTAAAAAAGTAAAGACAAGGCTTAATCCAAGGCTGCCTAAGAAAGAAATCAGTATAAACTTATATAAATAAACAAAGGGATTTTCTAGAAAAATGATGAAAATAAGCAATGACAAGCCTGTCATCAACATCATCAACACAACATTATAAAAAAGCTTGGCTAAAATAAAATCCTTGGGATTGATTATACTATAATAGTACAGCATTCTACCCTGGCTTTCTGCCAAAAAACTTTTAGCAACAGCATTAATACAAACAAATAACTGAACAATCCAAAACAAACCATTCCATACTTGTTCTTCTGGCTGACCCATTGTTAAATAAACAACAAATGTGGTGCTAATTACATACAGTACAATTGCATAAAAAGTATGCTGATGCCTTGTTTCAAGCAAAAAGTCTTTTTTTATTAAAGCAGCAATGTGTTTGGTATTAATAAAAGCCATTACTGCAAAACTAAAGGGTTTAGTTGGAACACAGATTACACAGATAAATCAAATGAACACAGATTTTTTGTTGTAGAAAATTAGAATATGTCTAAATCAATATGCTCAATGTTTCATTTCCTTATTTTTGTTTTCTAAATAAACTAACGATGAGTAAACAAGCGTATGTATTTCCTGGTCAAGGTTCGCAGTTCAAAGGAATGGGTAAAAACTTATTTGATAGCAGCAATGCTGCAAAAAAATTGTTTGAACTAGCAAACGATATATTAGGATTTGATATTAGCAAGATAATGTTTGAGGGAACAGATGAAGACCTTAAACAAACCAATGTAACACAACCAGCTGTTTTTCTTCACTCGGTAATTGCGTATAAAAGTATTGAAAATGCACAACCAGATATGGTTGCAGGGCATTCGCTTGGTGAATTTTCTGCATTGGTTGCAAATAGCGTTTTAACTTTTGAAGATGCTTTACGCCTAGTAAGCATTAGAGCAAAAGCAATGCAAAAAGCCTGTGAATTAAACCCTAGCACAATGGCTGCTGTATTAGCATTAGCAGACGATACAGTAGAAGAAATTTGTACTGCTATTCAAGCAGAAACTAATGAAATTGTTGTTGCTGCAAATTATAACTGCCCAGGACAATTAGTAATTAGTGGTTCTTTAAAAGGAATAGAAATAGCTTGCGAAAGAATGAAGGCTGCTGGTGCAAAACGTGCTTTGGTTTTACCAGTTGGAGGAGCGTTTCACTCTCCATTAATGTTGCCAGCAAAAGAAGAGTTAGCCAATGCTATTGAGGCAACTAAATTCAATATCCCCACTTGTCCTATTTATCAAAACGTAGTAGCTACAGCTGTTACAGATGCTACTGCCATTAAAGAAAACCTGATTGCACAATTAACAGGTGCAGTTAAATGGACTCAAATTGTGCAAGCAATGCACGCAGATGGAGCTACTAAATTTATTGAAGTAGGTCCAGGAAAAGTTTTGCAAGGATTGGTGCAAAAAATAGTAAAAGATGTTATTGTTGAAGGTGTGAATTAAAACTAACAAAATGTTTTACTTTTGTTTAATACACTTCAAACTCTTAAAAAAAGTGAATATGAAAAAACTTTACACACTAAAATTCCTTTCTACATTTATTTTTTACAGCAAATCACTACTTGCTCAAAGAATTTATAATGGAGAGCCTGTTCAGGTGGTTGGCTCATTTAATGGTTATAATACAGCTCCTTACGGAACAGATTATAGAACTACCAACTACAGGGTTTTATCTACTTTAATGCCAACAACAACTGCAAGTGGCAATGCTACTGATGGCCCTACAGATGGCAGAGGCCATTGGAAAACAACTATTCAAATTCCAAATGGTGATGCACAAGCTATTAATATGACTGGTGGTGGCGGAAACGGTTTTTTATTTATCACTGGCCCCTCGGGCAATAGATTTCAAAACAAATGGGTGTTTAATGGTGTAGGGCAAGCTGCATTAGATGGTATTAATGATTGTGCTTTTTCTGGCACAACCGATATGGGTTTAGATTTAAGTGCAACTGCTTATTATACTTTTGTTTTTAATGATTGTGGCTATACATCCAATAATGCAAAATTTTATGTTGGAAAAACATCTACAATTCCTGTAACTTTAATAAGACTATCAGAAACCATTAACCCAGATTCAACAGCCACTATTGTTATTAAAACATCAGCAATTCCATCGGTTGAAGAAAATGTATTCATTAGATATGTTGATAGTGTGCAAGCTGATTTTTCTGGAACAAGTACTACCCATATTGTTCAAGCAACAGGAGGAGATAGTATTTTTACAGCAACAATAAAAATGAATCCAGCATCAATTACTACAGCTAAATATTACTTATTTACCTCTACCAAAACACTAGCACAAATAAATGCTGCTACAGAAATGGATAAAAGTATTGTAGTGTTAAATTATGATGATAATAACCACAGTAATTATACGCTTGATTTTACACTTGCAACAACTTGCAAAAGTTTCACTGCAACCTTAAAAGACAATTTTGTTAACCTTAACTGGCAAACTTGTAATGGTGTTAACGTTAAATCTTTTGAAGTAGAGAAAGTGATTGATAATAACTGGAAAAAAATTGCAGTATTAGCAGGTATTAGCAATACAAATAACTATTCATTTAAAGATATTTCTTTATTAAATAATAATCTTTACAGAATAAAATTTATTGATGCTAACGGTAAGTTTAGCTATAGCAATATTGTAATCATTAGTAAAAATAGTCAGGTGGGCGAATTTGTTGTTTACCCAACATTGGTTACCGATAATAATATCAACATAAAAACTAAAGAGAAAACTGCTACCACTATAACCATTGCAATAATTGATATTTCAGGAAAATTAATTCAACAAAAAAGTTTTGGTGTTAGCGAAGGAGAAACAACAATACCTTATCAAATACCTGTTTTAAAAACAGGTATTTATTTTGTTTATCTAATGAGTAACAACACTAAACAAACTTTTAGAATATTGGTAAAATAATATTGTTTTTCCATCTTATACTAAAACAGCTTATACAAAATGTATAAGCTGTTTTAGTATAAATAGTTTTTCATCGTAAGATGTAGCTTCTCGTATCATATATATCTATCCAAACTTGCAATAAAATCTACTCAGAATCAATTGTAAAGTTTTAATGTAAAAGAGTATATTTGCTACACATCTCTCACCAAAACTATTTGAAAATGAAAAAATTTTTATCTGTTTGGTTATTCCTTCCTTTCCTTCTTTCAGCACAAAAAGAATTAACCATCACAACAATTCCTGCAGATGCAGAAATTTACAATTTATCCATTAGCAATACCCCTGTGAAAGTTGGTATTGGAAACATTAAATTGAAATTAGACAAAGAAAAGCCAATTACTCTTGAGATAAGAAAGGAGGGTTTTGTGTCGCTGCAAAAGGCTTTTATCAGAAAAAAAGATGGAGAACCTAATGAAACTGTTGAACTTACCGATAGAATTGTTCAAATAAACGTATCACCAGCTGATGCATCAATTTTTGTAAATGATGTAGAAAAAGGCAGAACCCCACAGAATGTCATTATACATAAAGGCGAAAGCATTACAGTAGAAGTTAAAAAAAGAGGTTATGTTTCTCAATCAAAAACTTACTATAATAGCTCTACCCACGAAGTTCCAGATATCAGTAGTTTGTTTAAATTAGAAGATAGAATTATCTCTATAAAAACAAACCCTCAGGACGCAACAATTTATGTTGATGATAAGAAAAAAGGTGAGGGAAGTGCACAAATAATTGTTCCAAAAGACAAATGTGTTGTTGTTAAAATTGATAAGCAAGGCTATATGCCCAATGAAGTAACCTATTGCAACAAAGAATCTGAGGTTGTTCCACCTTTTACAGATGAAATTAAATTAAAGGATAGAAAGATTCAGATTAATGTAATGCCAGAGGATGCCAAAATTTTTGTTGATGGCAAAGAGGTAGGAAAAAGTAATTACACATTAAAAATTCCACAAGGGAAATGTACAGAAATATTAGTTGTAAAACCATCATTTGTAACAGAACGATATGAGTTATGCAATCAAAACGATGTTCAGCAACCAGAAGCTGCATACTCCATAAAAATGAAAGAAGATGAAGCTTACCAACAATCAGAAGAAAGTGGCATTGCTAATAAAAACTTCACGTTAAATATCGAAAACAATTCAATGTCTGCAACTGAAGTATGGAAAAAACTGGTGAGTATTATTCAATCACGGTTTGATGAAATAGAAACCATAGATGCTTCTACAAATTATTTAAAAACAAATTGGGTAGGCAAGCTATTTAATAAAGGTTCACAATTTGCATCGATGATTCGAACAAGAGTTATTATCACCAATGCTGGTACCAACAATACTTATAACATAAAAATACAAAGCGAAATTTCCAAAACGGATTCTGATTGTGTTAAAAGTTCACCAAATGATAATAAGAGCAGGTTATCCCCAACAATGGATGAATGTTTTGAACCAGTGGATAGAATTTTAAGAAAATACGCCGACTTAATTTCTGAAATTCAAAGAAGGTTTAAGTAACATAATAAAACTGCCCAGGCAAATAAACCTGGGCAGTTTTATTTATTGCACACAACTAACAGCGGCACTCCACTCACCTACACCTTTACTATTTACACCACGATACCTATAAAAATATCGCTTACCTTTTTCTACTGCATCATCCACCAGTTTGGTAACGGTAGATGATTTAAAATGAGTAAAGACAGAAGGATGATTAACATCGCTTGCATTATCTGACACGCCTTTTTCAAACTCATAAGTGTAAGCATCTTTTAAAGTATCTACTTTTATAATAAACCCTGCCCCATCGGCATCTGTAACAATTTTTCTAATGACCCCTTTTGTTGGCACGGGTCGTTTGCCTTTGGTTTTTAAG
>JANYEB010000225.1 GCA_025363355.1 Chitinophagaceae bacterium
CAAAACCTTGGTTAATTTTTGAAAATCATTTGTAATAACGCTCAATAAATCTTTATCAAAATAATCGGCTTTTTTGCCTACAATTTTTTTGCCTCCTTCTAAAAATCTAATGGTTGCATTATCGTTACAAAGTTTTGTCCATTCGTCTGGGTCAACTTCAAACTCACTACTAGTAATGGTTCTAGCTAATTTCTTGGCTTTCAAAAATTCTTTGGGTTGTATTTCAAACAAATGTGTTGGATAAAATATTTGTCCTTTTTCGTTAATGAAAGGAAGATTATTTAAATACAATACTTCTACCCTACCTTGAAAGTCTTTTAGCTGACTCATCAACCAATAATAACTGCAAACGTCGTGTTGATTTTGTGCCATCCAAATCCACAATTTTTCTTCTGCATTTTCAGTTAAGGTTTTAGTAAGCTGGTGAACTGTCATCTTATCATCAACCAAATTTATCTGCTCTTTATATGGCGAGTGTTCTAATAAATTTTGCCACCAATCTCTGCGTTGTTGATAACCTTCAGTTTGGTAAATATTTTCAATTGGACCTACTGCAAAATCATCTTTAATCTGCACTATTTCCCCTTGTAAAGTTTCGTCAAGTTCAATAGCTTTTTGTAGGGCTTCAATATTAGCTTCTTCAAATACAATATGAATCATTATAATTAGTAATTAGTAGTTAGTGGTTAGCGATAAATCTGTAGTTTTTATTTGGGTTGTATTAAATAATAAACACAAGTTGTTACAAAATTTCTTAGCCAAGGAATACTTCTAATAATTGGCAATTGTTTTCTTGATTTTACATTGAATTTATACTCATAAATTGGGTTAAATAAAAAATGAGTTTTATTGATAATGTTATAGCCTGTTTCGTGTGCAATTCGCTCAAATTTTTCAATAGAAATTCCTGTATCTCTAATTTCCATCATCTCCTCTACATTCTCCTTATTGCTTTCCAATAGCCACTTGTAAATACTTTTAGGCAACAAATGATAATAAGGAAGTTTGCTGAGCCACTTGTTTTTACATATTTGCTGATGCCCACCAAAAGGCATTTGCCAAGGAGGAAATCCAAAAAAAATGCAGCCTTGTGGATTTAAAAAACGTTTCATCTCGGCAATTAATTTTGGTTGATTATGTATATGCTCAATTACATCTTTTAGTATAATTAAATCAAACTTGCCACCTAATTCTTTATCTGCATCTACCAAGTAAATATCTTTTCCAATAAAACTAATTTTCCCTGCTTCAACCTCATCTTTTAAATAAACATTTGCCCATTCAATTCTAACTAAATCAAATTCTACCCCAACAGCTGTGCAACCTCTGTCAACAAAGGGTTTCAAGACTCCAGCTTCGCCACAACCAATTTCAAGAATTCTCATTCCGGGTTTTATAGGAAAAACTTTTTCTATAAAAGGCAATACATATTTAGTTGCATTATCAACCTGAATATCAAAATACCTTTTTCTATCTGCGTGAAATTCAAACATTGTTTCGCTATAATTTAAGTTGGCAAATAAAGATAAATTTATTGTTATTGCTTATGCTAATAGATTGTCTAATGTTGAAAACTTTGCAACAATTAGCTACTTTTCACATCTACAAATGCAAAAAGCAGCCCAATTACGAGCTGCTTTTTAATATATAGCGAAGCATTGCTTATTTTCTATTTCTAATGTATTTTAGCAAATCATCTCTGTTAAGTTGCATTGATAAAGTATTTGCAACTGTAAAATAACTTTCTTTATCTGTTACTTTATCATAGGCATATTTTGCAAAATCTAGCTTATTAATTTCCATTGAAAACAGATTGACAATTTCTTTTGCTTGACTGGTAGTAATAAAATTTTTATCTAATGATTGTTTAGCAAAATCTAGTTTACTGCTTTCAAAATTTTGTTGCAGAATCGTTTGTTTAACTTGATTAAACATTGGGTTAGACATTGCATTATAACCACTGTAATTACTGTTGTTATTTCCATTACGAATTGGAGGTATATTTTGATTATTACCTCCTTTATTTCTAAAATAATCTAAATCATTATAATCTTCATTATAGGTATTGTTATCTTCAAAATCATAGTTTGAATTTGAGTTATCATCGTCACTCTCATCTTCATCACCACCTCTATAATAACCTATTGAATAATAGTCTTGATCGAAGAAAGCCTTACCAAATCTATTAATCGTGATATCGTATTGATAATTGTTTCTTACAACTACTTGACGACTCACAGCTTTCTTCCAATAACTGCTATTACCATTGCTATAGTAACTATTAAAATCTTTACCATTCTTAATGTAATAAACTGTGATATTGTGATAACCCGGTTGAAGATTGTTAATTCTTAAAATATTATCCTGACTGTAAAATTTGCGTCCGTCAATAATCACTTTCATTGTTGTTGGCATTGAAGTTCCAATTGATAATTTACTTTTTGCATTAGCATTTAAACTTAAAAAAACTAATGTTACTAAAACGGTTGTTTGTAAAAACTTTTTCATAAAACAAAAATTTATTGGTTAATGATTTGAGCAACTTTTATTATGCTCTTGACTACATTATTCCAAACCAAATGCCAAACGAAAAATAAATTGTTAGCAAATTGTTAAAGCATTTTAAGCAATAAAAAAAGCCCTGCAATTAGCAAGGCTTTTTTATTAAATTTATAATCATTTAAAATGGCAAATCATCTAAGGGTTCAACCAAGTCTTGAGCTTGTTGTGCAGGCTGAAAATTTGTTGGGGGAGTATTATATGATTGTGCTTGTGGCTGTGGATTTGATTGATAATTTCCTCCACCAGTTGAGCCTTCATCATTTTTTGAACCAAGTAATTGAACAGTTTGAACCCGAAGCGAAAGTGTAGCTCCATTTCTACCATCTTGTGTTGTGTAAGTTCTCACATCTGGATTACCTTCTACATAAACTTGTGTTCCTTTTTTTAAATATGGTGCAATAGCTGTTCTATCTGTCCAATAAGCACAATCTACCCATATTGTTCTATCTTTTTGAACACCTTGTGCATCTTTAAATTTCTCGGTGTGAGCAACTGTAAAATTGATAACATTTTTGCCATTAACGGTGTTTACTAAAGCATCTTTTCCAAGATGACCAATTGCTTGTAATTTAATCATAACTATTAATTTAACTTAAAATAAAGAAGCAAAATAAGCAAAAGAATTAATATTCAAAAAAAATGTGGATACAATTTATTTTAACAGCTAAATCAAACCCCAAACTAATCAAACCCTTAATTTTGCAAAAAATTAAAATATGAGTGCATTTGAAAGACTTTCACAAGTAAAAAGTGAACAAGCAGCAACTAATCTTGCAAAAGGTGAGCAATTTTTAGCTGCAAATAAAGAAAGAGAAGGCGTTACTGAAACTGAAAGTGGTTTGCAATATGAAGTATTAACATTAGGTACAGGCGAAAAGCCATGGGCTACACATACTGTTACTTGCCATTATCATGGAACTACCATTGATGGAAGTGTTTTTGACAGCAGTGTTCAGCGTGGCACACCTGCAAGTTTTCCACTAAATATGGTTATTAAAGGCTGGACAGAAGGTTTACAATTAATGCCATCCGGAAGTAAATTCAGATTCTTTATTCCTGCACATTTAGCTTATGGCGAAAGACAAGTTAGTGCATTGATTGGAGCAAATAGCACATTGATTTTTGATGTAGAATTGATTAATTTTAAGTAAATAAAATTATCCTAATAAAAAAAGCTGCCATTTTTGGTAGCTTTTTTTGGTTACTTTAGTTTTCATTTTTTTAACATTTTTTTTAAATTCTTATTTTTGTATCGTACTTAGTTTTGCACTATGAGATTGATTTATACTTTATCATTTATTTTATTGTCAGCCTTTACATCACAAGGTCAAAATCTAACAGGAGTTTGGCGTGGTACATTTGAACAAAATAATCTTAATCCTGTGGCAGGTCGATTTTCTCAAGATTCGTATAAATACGAAGTTCAAATTAATGATAAAAAAGATGGTTCGATTGAAGGTGTTACCTACTCTTATCTGACAACGCTGTTTTATGGAAAAGCTTCTTTAAAAGGAAGGTTTGATAAAAAAAATAAAACTATCACTATTAAAGAAACATTTTTAATAGAAGTAAAATCTGTTGGCAAAAGTGATCCTTGCTTAATGACTTGTTATCTTGACTATAGAAAAGATGGTAAATTGGAAACCTTAATTGGTACTTATAGCAGCGTTAATATGAACACAAAAAAAGATTGTGGGATTGGAATTGTTTATTTAGAAAGAGTAGAAGAAAGCGACTTTGAAAGAGAAGATTTCTTAGCACCTATTACCAAAATACTTAAACCAAATACACCAAGAAAGCTGCCATCTGGTAAAAATTTCGAAGCCGATAGAATTGCCGAAGCTAAAAAAGATGCTGCTGCTAAAAAACAATCTAATACAGCAAAAAAAGCTATTGTTCAAAATACAAAACCAGTTGCACCAACAGCAAGTATTAGAAAACCTCTTGCTAATACAACCACAGCAAGTAAAAGCAACCCAATTGCAAAGAATAAAATTAGCAATAACAAGCAATCAATAAAAGCAAAT
>JANYEB010000265.1 GCA_025363355.1 Chitinophagaceae bacterium
CATTTTTATTCCATTGATAATTGGGTGATGAACCGCCATTTACTGCTACTGCTGTAAAACTTGTGTTACTGCCACTACATATTGTGTTACTAGCTGTAGATATTGATATACTCGGTGTATATGTTTGATTCACTGTTAATATCGCTGCATTTGAAGTTAAAATAGAGTTGTTCATATAAGTAACAACACAACGATATTGTACATTGTTTAAACTTAAGCTTGGATTTGCAATAGATAATGTTGCTGTAGTTGCATTACTATAAGGAGCCCCATTAGTTACATTAGTCCAGTTTGTACCATCGGTAGATGCTTGCCATTGATAAGTATAAACAGCATTTGCACCAGCAGCCATTGTTACAGAGAATGTACTTGTTGTACCTGTGCAACCTGAAGCATTGGTTGGTTGAGATGTAATTCTTGTTGGTGTAAAACAAATTCCTCTATAAACAATACGATCAGTTGTATTTCCATTATTAACAACTTTAATAGCCGACCCGCTTAGCGTTCCTGTACCTAAAGCATCAGTGATTTTATAAATATGTGAACCACCACCAGTGGCACCAGAACCACCAGATGTTAAGAATAAAGTAACTGTACTTCCATTAACAAAACCAGTCATACCTCTACAAGCACTATCTGTAGCAATAGTTCCTGTTGCTGTCCAAGTGCCACTGTTTAAAACATATTTTGTAACTAGCTTGGTACCATCGTCTGTAACGTATACAATACTAGATGATGCAAAGAAGAAACCATAAGGAGAACCAGTAGTTGGAACACCATTCAAATTAGTTATTGTATTACCTGTTGTTGTTGGTAATCCAGTACCAACCGTACATAATTTTGTAGCACCAGAACCAGAGGTAACATAAAGCTGACCATTAAAAATACCCAAATTCCTTACATTAGTTTGTGTAGTTGATAATTGTGTTGAGGTACGGCTGCTATTTGGTATTGTTGCATATCTTACACCTCCAGCAGAGCCAGTTACATAGAATTTAGTACCATCTGTAGTAAGTACAGAACGAGCAGTTCCTGAGCCAGACCAATCATTGTAATTTAGTTTTAAAGCCATACTTACATTCTGATTAATATCAACTGTAGCAGCAAGTCTAGGTACTCTTGTAGTTGTTACAGCAGAATCCGTTCTTGAATAGGTATAATAGCCTGGAGAAGCTACATATTTTCCATCAAGCGACAATGTCATCGTACCTTCTGTTGTACCTGTTCCGCCAACATACAAAGAGCTATCAGTTGGTACAATAGAAGTTAATCTTTTTGATTGTATAAATGAACCAGATTGAGTGTACTCATCTAAGTAAACAGGATTTCCGGTATTTGCTAAATTTGCAACTCCATCCCCAACTCTATAAACTAAGATATTTCCAGTTGTAAATGGTGAGTTACTCAATATAGTTACCGATATTGAATTACTTGTTGCAGTTGTGGTGTTAAGGCAAACATAGTTTGATGTTAAAACACAAGAGACAACATCACCATTATTAAGCGTTGTGCTAGAGTAAGTGCTTGCTGTGCTTACATTCGTTCCATTCAATTTCCATTGATATGCAGGAGATGCACCACCATTTGTAGGTGAAGGTGTAAATATAATACTGCTACCAGTATGAATACTTACAACACCAGAAACTGCTGCAGGGTTTGCAGAAATTGTTAATGATGGGTTTACTGGAGAAACTATAGACTCTTTAATACCATTTGAATATGCAATTGCACTAGTTACACAAGTAACAGAAGAAGTCATTACTGCATAAACTGAATCATTATTTGTAACGGACCCTAATGTATAGGTTGACGCTGTTTGACCGCTAACTACCCCACCATTCAAATACCAAACATAAGTTGGTGTGCCACCATTTGTAGGCGTTGCAGTAAATATTGTTCCACCACTTGTACACACAACTGGATTACTTGAAACAATAGAAACAGCTGGTGTAACATTAGCTGTAACTGTTTGAACAACCGCATTTGATGTTGCAGGAGAACCTGTAACACAAGTTGCATTTGATGTCATTATTACTTTTATAGAAGCACCATTTGTTAAAGAAGACGAAGTATAAGTTACACCAGTTTCTCCACTAATAATAACATTATTATTATACCATTGATAAGTTGGTGTTGTTCCACCATTTGTTGGTGTTGCAGTAAATGTTATACTAGCAAGAGCACAAGATGGATTGGCAGAAGAAGCTATTGAAACACTAGCAGCAACATTTGCAGTTACGGCTTGTGTAACAGTATTAGACGATACATTATTACTGCTTAAACAAGAATAATTTGAAGTTAATACTGCATATATCTGATCTCCATTTGCAAAAGCCGAAGATGCGTAAGTTGCTGAAGTTTGACCACCCACTACACTATTATTCAAATACCAAGCATATACTGGAGAAGTTCCTCCATTTGTTGGTGTTGCGGTATATGTAACTGATGAACTTGCACAAGAAGGATTAATATTTGCAGCAATAGATACAGATGGTGAAACATTTGCCGTAACATTAATTTGCACAGCATTTGAGCTAGTAGATAAACTTGAATTTGTGCAGGTAACCACACATTTATACCAAGCAGCACTTGTTATATTGCTTGCTGCATAGGTTGCACTAGTTTCGCCAGTTATATCAGCGTATGTACCATTTTGTGTTGACGATGACTGCCATTGGTATGTATAGCCAGTTTGTCCACCCAAACCAATTAAGCTAAGATTACTACTTCCCCCACTACAAATACTTGTTGAAGAAGCTGATGCAGAAGTACTAGGTGGAGTTCCTGAACAAGCAGAATTATCAATGGTTATAGTAATGTTAGAAGATTGAGCTGTTGTTGGTGATGCACAAGTTGCATTAGACGTTAATATAACATAAAATACATCTCCTGTTGTATAATTACTGCTAGTTGAGTAAGTTGAGTTTGTTGCACCACTTATTGGGCTTGAATTCTTATACCATTGGTATGATGGTGAACTACCTCCATTTACTAAACCTGATGTACTGAAATTAACTGTTTGTCCAGGTGCAGGAGTATTATCGTCAACAGAAGCTGAAATTGCTGGAGTGACAACAGGGTTAATGGTTAGTGTTACAGCTGTTCTTGTTGCACTTTTTAAAGTACCTGGGTTATTTCTTGATTCAGCATAAAAAGTATATGTACCGGCAGTTGTAGCACCAGTTGAATATGTATTGGATCCGCTTGATAGTGCAGAGCCACCAGTTGCAGCAGCATACCAATCTACCACAGCACCATTTGGTGCAGTTGCACTTAAATTTGGCACAGAAGCACCAAAGCAAATTGATTGATTACCTCCTGAAGTTGGTGCAGCTGGTGCAAGTTCTGCTAAAGCGACGTTAACTGTTAAACTTACATCGTCTATACGCCAAGTAAATGTACTACTAGCAGTTCCAGTAGCAGTACCATTGTAACCATAAATTCTCAATGTTAATGGTGTGCCAGCACCTGAAGCAAAACTAGTAACAGTTGGAGTATAATAAACCCACGGATTAGAGGTAACAGTTAATGTCCCTGAACCCTTATCTGTAGCATAAGCATCTATACTACTTCTAACTGTATAACTAGCAGGTCCAGTATTTGTAGATCGTGATCCGAAGCTTAGAGCAGTTACTGTGACAATATAGCCAGATGCAGGTGTTAATGTTAATTCATACGCAGCACTAGCTGTACCAGTTGCACCAGTTAAGGCAAGTGCTCCTCCTTTACAAGCGTTGCCTAAGTTATTTCCCGCAGAAAATCCAGTGTACGTGCTCGACACAGAATTAGCAGCTCTAATTGGAGCTGTGATATTTGCCCAAGAATTAACGGATTTAAATGTATCTACTGTAAGATTTGCATTACTTCCACTAGTAGTAGCCGCTGAAGTGAAGTTCCAAGTGTAAGTTGTTTGCGATTTTGCATCATTAACAGCAAACAGCGATAACATTGCCAATAGGCACAAATAAAAAAACCTTTGTCTTGTTTTCACTAAACTAAAGGTTCTGCTAGCAAGGTTTCTTGCTTCTACTGAATTAACAGTAAAATTAGTACGGATTAAATGGTACATAAATTTGTTTTTAAATGATATCAAAACTAACATTCGTCAGTTTTAATTTAGAATACAAACTTATGGCTATTTATTCACACCATTGTTAAATTTTCTTTAACAAATGCAATAAATATATCAAATGAACGTTCGTGGGCAAAATCCATTTCACTATTATCATTTATTTTTTAAATGATGGATTAAAGAAGCCAAACCTAAGGTTTTAAAATTCAAATTTTTGCCAAATCAATCTAACATCTTACACAACTACTATGCAGTTAAACAGCAACATCTTTTCCTTAAAGTTTCAATAATTGAAATATTACAAAAAAGCCTCCAAAGCTTTTACACTTTGTAGGTTTTTGTCCCTCTCCTTTTGGAGAGGGGTTGGGGTGAGGCTTTATTCTACTACCAATTTCTTAGTTGTTTTCCCTTCACTTGTAATCATACTCACCAGATAAAACCCTTTGCTTAGGTTAGCAATATTTACTGTGTTAGTTCCCATACTTAAATTCTGAGTTTTAACAGTTTTGCCATATAAGTCAGTAATTACAATACTTCCTTTGCCAATCAAAGTCTCAACATTTAAGTTAACAGAACCTTTTGCAGGATTTGAATAGATTGTAAAACAGTCGACAGTCGACTGTTGACCGTCAACTGTATTTACTCCTCTTGCTGCACAAGTGTAACCATTACCGCTCATTGTTCTGCTATTTATACAACCTGCGGTATTTGTATATGTGTATTTAATTGAGCCAGTTCCTGCACTGATTGTAAGATTGCTTAAATTAGCATTCATTAAAAGACCTGTATTCCTTAATACAGAAACAGTAGAGTCTCCATAATTAGCTGCAATTAAATCAGGGCGACCATCACCATCTATATCACCAATAGCCACTGAATAATTAGAGGAATTCACTGAAAAATTAACTGGAGTAGCAAAACTGTATGCAACAATACTACCGCTGGTGGCTGTATTACGAAATACTGAAACAACATTAGATGCCGAACCTACTACTGCAAAATCAAGTTTACCATCACCATTCAAATAACCGATAGCAATTGAACCTACATCAGTTAGGGAACTTGCTTGAAAATCAACTTTGGCAGGAAAAATTTGATGTTGCAAAATCAAGTTTATGATATTAGTTATGATTTAAGTAAAAATTTAAGAATATAAGTGCTATTGGGTTTAACAAAAGTGTTGCCAACCCTTTTACACAGTGGGTTACTAACTAAAAAGCGTTGCCAACTTTTAAAGGTTGGCAACGCTTTTATAGAGGTTGATACAAAGAACCCTCCTATTCGCTATCTACCTGCAACAGCAATGCTTATTTCGGCACTCATTGCACCAACTTCAACATCATTCTCAACATAAATTGCTTTGTATTTATACAAAGCAGTTTGTCCTGCAGCTGGTAAATGGATATCTTTTACTGGGCTGCGATGTGCTGTTTTTAACAAACTATAGCCATTGCCTGCATCTTTATAAACATTCACAGCCTCGTAGCCACCTAGTTTAAAACCCAACTCGGGGTAGCCTGCACTTAACACAACTTTTAAATCGGGTGTATCATTTGAATTACCACGAGCAGCTGATGAACTGCTTACAATACCCAAAGTCTTGCCAATAGTTTCGGTATAATTTGCACTGGCTTTAGCTTGTTTTACCTTTTGTGCAAACCTTGCCTGAATACCACTTTTTACTGTTTTAGGCATAGCATCAATAACTGGTGCAGGGGGTGCTGCCAAATCTAAATCGGTTTTTTGATAACGGGCATCTTTGTAAAAACTGCTGAACCCAGCTGCATAATCTTCTTGAATGCCTTCAGTTTTTACTACCCATCCCATAAAATCAGCATCAGCTACTGCTTCAGCCACATCAGCATCTACAAATCCTAAGGTTGTCTTATAGTTAGGTAATTCTAGTGCAAAGGTTTTTAATAAACCTGCAAATTTTTCCCTGTTAGTAGGGATGAAATATTCTGACATTGTATGTTTTTTTTATAAATTAATAATAATAATGGGTATAGTGATACTTTGAGATTGCAAGGAGGGCTATTTGTTAACGGCAGCCATATTTTGATATGATTAATATAACTTACAACTTGCCATAGATAGCTTTTGGTTGTAATAAGCCGACTTTCTGCAGCAAAAAGCTGGCTTTTGTTTGCAGAAAGTGTACTAATGAGTGTTGTTAGCACACTTTTAGGCTCGTAAAGCCTACTTACAGCAGTCGTTAGTAGGCTTTTTGGTGCTGTTAGTGTACTAACAGCTGCTATTAGTACACTAACAGAGTCTGTTAGTACACTTTTAGGCTCGTAAAGCCTACTTACAGCAGCCGTTAGTAGGCTTTTTGGTGCTGTTAGTGCACTAACAGAGTTCGTTAGTACACTTTTGAGTGCTGTTAGTACACTAACAGGAGTTGTAAGTATGCTTTTTACAACAGAAAGTATGCTTTGGCACTTGTTAAGTACGCTTAGTGCTGTTGAAAGTAATAGATGTGGGTTGAAAAGATAGCTTAGCAAACCAGCAAGTCTGCTAATGATTGCTGTTACTGCACTTTGCGATATAATGAGGCTTCTTATCATTGACAGAGCAATATTAAAAAATCATTGTAGCATACTATGTAAATTAAAAGTTAAAATTTATGATTATTAACATTTTATATAGAAATGATTGCCTGGTATTTTGCAAACAAAAAAAGCCTCCAAAGCTTTTACACTTTGGAGGCTTCAAACTAATTGTCCCCTATTTAAACATTAGTATCTTAATTTCTTAAAAGAATAAACTTAATAATGTGCAAAATCCATTTCAAACTTGCCATTAATTCTTTCTATAGGTGGATTAAAATAGCCAAACTTAAGATTGGGGAATTCATCTTGTATTAATTCCATTAATTGACCAACACCAAGCATTTCACCAGTTTCTGTGATACCTATTTTACCTAAGTACCAGTCAGGATCTATATTGAAATTACGCCATTGAATCATATCCAAATTGGTTTCAATAATCAGTTGTCGCAATGCTTCATATTCTTCGACAGTGTCTGTCATTCCTGGGAAAACAAAGTAGTTAATGCTCGTCCAACCACCATAACTTTTAACCACTTTAAGACTTTCAATAATATCTTCAAACTGATAATTATTAGGGCGATAATAACTAGTGTAAATACTTTTTTGTGCCGAGTTTGTGCTTACTCTAATACTGTTCAAACCTGCTTCACACAATACTTTCACAGCATCTGGCTTACTGCCATTTGTATTGATATTGATACTTCCTTTATCGGTATGTTTTCTTATTTCTATGATAGCATCTTTAATAGTTTCCCACATTAACAAAGGCTCTCCTTCACAACCTTGCCCAAAGCTAATAATTGGGAAAGGGGCATTCATTAAATGGGGTACAGTAAACTCAACTATTTCTTCTGCTGTTGGTTTAAAAGTCAATCTGTCTTGTGTAGACACAATTTCTTCTTCTTGTGGTTGAAATGAAATGCAACCAATACAATTTGCATTACAAGCAGGTGAAGATGGAACTGGACATTCCCATCTTCCTAAAGAAAGGTTTCTTGCTGCAGGACAAGTATATGTCATACAACAATTTTCCATCAAATGTTTTACTAATCTATTGTGTGGATAATTTGCCAAAAGTTGTTCTGTACCTGATTGAATTTTTTCATCATCATATCCTGCACATTCTTGACGAATATCTTGCTCAATTCTAATGGCAGGAACATAAAATTTATTATCAAACCAAGCAGCAGCAGTGTAGCAAAACAAAGGAAGCATTGGAGCTTCTGGCAAACTTTCGTAAGCAGCAATATATAAACCAGTATGGGCAGGAGGAATGAATGCTGCAACAGCCCAACCTTTTTCGCACAAACGCATTTCGCTAGTTTCTACATCTACACCAATTCCTTTTCTTCCTGGTAGTTCATATAAATTCCCTCCTTCTGGCAATTCTATCCAATCTTCAACAGGAACTTCTAAAGCGTCCCAACCTGCACGCCCCATTGCATACAAACTTGTATCTTCAAAAATATTTCCATTACCATCTGAGTACATTATATATGGTGACGATGTAAGCATTTATTATAAATTGAGAGTTAAAACTAAATTAGGTGGCGAAAATATTTTTATTTCTTCAAACTGTGGTATAAATAAAAATGGCTTTCAATTTCTCGAAAGCCATTTACTAAAATATTGTTGAATTTATTTTTTAGTGTACATTACTTCTTTCACAACTTTTACTGTTCTTTCAACATCTGGAATTGCAAGAGCAGCAAGGTTTGGAGCGTAGTGCATTGGAGCATCTGCACTGGTTATTCTTCTAATTGGTGCGTCTAAATAATCGAATCCTTCTTTTTGAATTCTATAAGTAATTTCACTGCTAACACTTGCAAAAGGCCATTGTTCTTCAACAATTACAAGTCTGTTGGTTTTCTTTACACTTTCTAAAATTGTTCTCCAATCTAAAGGACGAACTGTTCTTAAGTCAATCACTTCGGCACTAATACCTTCTTTTTTTAATTCTTCAGCAGCAGCCAAAGCAACTTTCATCATTTTATTATAAGAAACAATGGTTACATCTCTACCAGCTCTTTTAATATCAGCTTTACCAATTTCAATATAATATTCTTCTTCAGGAACATCACATTTATCTCCATACATCAACTCACTCTCCATAAAAATCACAGGATCTTCTTCGTAGCGAATAGCTTGTTTTAATAAACCTTTAGCATCGTATCCATTAGATGGAGAGATTACTTTTAATCCAGGAATATTTGCATAATAACTTTCAAATGCAGTGCTGTGTTGAGCTCCAAGTTGACCTGCACTACCATTACCACCTCTAAAAACTATGGGGCAACTAACTTGTCCACCACTCATAGCAAGCATTTTGCTGGCAGTGTTCAATATTTGATCCATTGGTAAAACGGCGAAATTCCAAGTCATAAATTCTACAATAGGTCGCAATCCATTTTGTGCAGCACCAACTGCAACAGCTGTGAATCCAAGTTCAGCTATTGGTGTATCAATTACTCTTTTAGCACCAAACTCTGCCAACATTCCTTGGCTAACTTTATAGGCACCATTATATTCAGCCACTTCTTCTCCCATCAAAAACACTCTTTCATCTCTTCTCATTTCCTCATTCATAGCTTCACGAAGGGCTTCTCTAAATGCAATAGAACGCATAACTAATTTTGATTTTTATGAGTCGCAAATATAGTATAACGGATTGTATAGGCTAGTGAAAAATTGGGATTCGTTTGCGAAAGAAGAATATGTAGTTATAATTTCCCAGAATTGAACAATTATTAAAAATCTTTATCTAAGTAGAATTTATTTTTCTCTACAATTGTATCATCTTCAAAAAGTTCAAAAAAGAACCAGCCAGCGTGCAGGAAATTGCTTTTTTCTAATACCAATTTATCTTGTTTTAGCTGTTTTATTCTAAATATTTCTGCATTGGTTTCATCATAGAATACAATTTTGTATCTATGATTTTTGCTGGCTTCTGGTAAATTTATACTAACAAAGCCTTTATTATTTGTAAAGATGTTTAAAGATGGTTTCCACAAAGGCTTAGGCACAAAAGGCTTTAGAATGATAATATCATTTTCAAATGCAAACAACGTATCCTTTGTTTTTTGCGAGATTGAATCTCTAAACTTCTGAAACCCTGCTTCATCTAAAACATTTAAAAGCGTTTGTCTGTCTTTTTTATAAATGGTGAAAAGTCTTTTACGTGGAATAGAATCTAGCTTCGGCTTATCAATTAATTTAATATCGAATGGAGCAGGATTGAATTTGGTTTTATCTGATACAGAAATTTTTATATTATCTCTTTCAGAGGGCTGGGCTTTTGATTGAGTAAAAAAATATTTGCCGTCCTCCAACACATAAAAAATTCTATAAAAAATTTTCATCTGTGGAATGAAGTTATTATCTACATATCCATTTTGTGGTAGTTCGGGAGATTGTGTTGAGAAAATGGTTTGAAAAAATCTTAGACTATCATACGATTTTTGAACAGATAATTGAATGCAATTTGAAAAAGGATTTGTCCAACTTATTTGTGCTTTAGAGCCTTTTAGTATTGCTAAACTAAAACTTGGCAAAGTATCTTGTGCGATAGATTTACTTGCTATAAAAATACATATAATGATTAACAGTTTTTTCATTCTGTGCAAATATATATTTACAACAATCTAAAAAAATAATGTTCCTTTTGGTAACGATAAATTGCCCTGCAATCCCCCACAGTTAATTATTAAAAGCTTGCTATTAGCCAAGAAATAGTTTTTGCAAATTAAATCATCAACAGCAAAAAATAGCTTAGAACTATACACAATATCAGTTGTTATATGATGCTTTTCATAAAGGTTGTTCATAAATTCAAATAGTTGATTTGTTTTTTTTGCATAGCCTCCAAAATGATATTCATTAAAAATCTCAAACTTGCTTTCTATAAAAGCTATGGGTAATATTTTACGAATATCTTGCTCAATTTCTGGATATCCTTTTAGCGAATTAATACCAATAATTGTTTGATGTTTTTTTGCAGATTGAATAATGCCTGCCATCATAGTGCCTGTGCCACACGAACAAATAATATGCGTATATTTTTCTAATTCGTTTACACTTGCTAGAATTTCAGAGGCACCTTTTGCACCAAGTTCGCCATACCCACCTTCAGGAATAATATAATATTCTGGATTTGAATATTGTTCAATTATTAAACGCTTGTTTCTATACTCCTCACGACTTATATAAACTAGACTCATTCCAAAACTCTCTGCATCTTGTAATGTATGTGAAATTTTCGCAGGCTTATCTCCTCTTATAATCCCAATACTTTTTAAACCAAATTCATTACAAACAAATGCTGTTGCTACAATGTGGTTTGAATAAGCTCCACCAAATGTTACAATAATTTTGCAGTTCTTCCTACTTGCATCATGTAAATAGTGACTGAGTTTATACCATTTATTGCCAGATATAATTGTGTGAACATTATCTAGCCTTAATACATCAACCAATAAGTCTTTTGAATTGCAAAAAGCATCAATATTTTGTATTAAAGGTTGTGTTATCAAATTGTCTATTTGTTTTCGATTGCACAAAAGTATTGGCAATGAAAGCTAATCTACCTACTTTCGCAAACATTTTTACAAACAATTATGAAACCTACTTTAGTTATTCTTGCAGCAGGTATGGCAAGCAGATATGGAAGTATGAAGCAAGTTCAATCGTTTGGTCCATCCGGAGAAACCATAATGGATTACTCAATTTACGACGCTATTCGTGCTGGATTTGGCAAAGTAATTTTTATTATAAGAGAAGAATTTGCCCAAGATTTTAAAGATAAATTTGAGCCAAAATTAAATGGTAAAATAGCAACAGATTATGTTTACCAAGATTTAAACAGTTTTGTTGGTGATAGAACTATCCCTGTAGATAGAACAAAACCTTGGGGCACAGCACACGCTGTTCTTTGCTGTAAAGGCAACGTAAATGAGCCATTTGCTGTTATTAATGCTGATGATTTTTATGGAGAAGATGCTTTTTTTAAAGCAAATGATTTTTTAGTTAAGGAGTGTAGCTCAAATACATTTGGCATTTTGGGTTATGAATTAAAAAATACACTCAGTGAAAATGGAAGTGTTAGCAGAGGCGTTTGTAAAATTGATTACAATAGTAATTTGATTGAAGTTAATGAAAGAACTAAAATATTTGTAAGAGGAGATAATGAAATTGTTTATCAAGATGAAACTGGTGAACACCTTTTGAATCAAGACGACAAAGTGAGTATGAACTTTATTTGCTTTGCACCAAATGTTATTGATATTTGTGAAGAGCAATTTGGCGTTTTTTTAGATAAAGAAATGCATCTGCCAAAATCAGAATTTTTCTTGCCATCAATAACTAATCATTTCATTCAATCAAAAATGGGTAATGTGAAAGTTATTCCAACAAATTCTAAATGGTTTGGGGTTACTTATAAAGAAGATGCCCCAACTGTTAAAGCAAGTATTGATAAACTTACAACACAAGAACATTATCCCACCAATCTTTGGCAATAAATTTAAACTAAAAAAGCAGTGCAATTTGTACTGCTTTTTTGTTGATAAATATTTTATCAGACAATTTGTCTTTTAAAAATCCCCTGCATTGTTTTTGTTTATAAAATCCCATTATCTTTCGCTCCTGAAAATTTTATTATGAATATACAAAATGAATTTGAAAAATATGCTGTAAAACACCAAGGCATTGGCAGCAACGTTTTACATCAGTATAAAACAAAATTTAATCCAACTAATTTAACGCCATACATTATTGAAGAAAGACCTTTAAACATTGCACAAATGGATGTTTTTAGTCGTTTGATGATGGATAGAATTATCTTCTTGGGACAAGGTATTGATGATTATGTTGCTAACATTATCACTGCTCAAATGTTGTTCTTAGAAAGTGCCGATAGAACAAGAGATATTCAAATGTACATCAACAGTCCTGGTGGAAGTGTGTATGCAGGAATGGGAGTTTATGATACAATGCAATTCATTAGCCCAGATGTAAGTACTATTTGCACAGGAATGGCTGCAAGTATGGGTGCTGTATTATTGTGTGCTGGTGTTAAAGGCAAAAGAACTGCACTTAAACATAGTCGTGTTATGCTACACCAACCAAGTGGAGCTATCGGTGGACAAGCATCAGACATTGAAGTTACAGCAAGAGAAATAAAGAAATTAAAACACGAGTTGTATGAAATTATTTCTTTTCATAGTGGAAAAGAAGTTGATCTTGTAGCTAAAGATTGTGATAGAGATTTTTGGATGAAAGCTAATGACGCTAAAGAATATGGCTTGGTAGATGAAGTGCTATTAATGAACCCAAGAAAAGCGAATAAGTAATTACAAAGTACGATTTTAGAATTACGATTTATTTTTTGATTATTAATTATTAAAAACTATAGGCTATTAACTATGGTCTATGGACTAAAAAGAATATATGATAATATTTCACGACGAAGATGAAAATCCGAAAGAAGAAAAAAAAGAAGAATCAACACCAATGCTAATGAAAAAGATGGAGCAAATGTTTTTTGAAAAACGTTCCATTTATTTTTGGGGTCCTGTTGATGATAAAAGTGCAAAAGATATTGTTACCAAACTTTTGCTACTTGATAATGATAAACCTGGGGAGGAAATTAAGTTTTATATAAACAGCCCTGGTGGGGTTGTTACAAGTGGAATGGTTATTTATGATACTATCAAATTAATGCAATCTCCTGTTAGCACCATTTGTATGGGTTTAGCTGCTAGCATGGGTTCTATACTTCTAAGTTGTGGCACTAAAGGAAGACGTTTTATTTTTCCTAGTGGAGAAGTGATGATTCACCAACCAAGTTTAGGTGGTTACTTTCAAGCAACGAGTGCTGATATTGAAATTCAGGCAGAACAAATTAGAAAAACAAAAGAATTAGGGGCGAGAATTCTTGCAGAAAATTGTGGTAAAACAATGGAGCAAATTATGCAAGATTTCGATAGAGATTATTGGATGGATGCCAATGAAGCTGTGGCTTATGGCATTGTAGATGCTGTGCTTGATAAAATATAAATCATTATAAAATGTACTATATAAGAAAAGCCTTGAAGTTTATGACTTCAAGGCTTTTCTTATTGATGATAAATAACATTCAAACTACTTAAAAACTACATACTCCCCTTTTTCGTCAACACCAATTACAGGAATTTTTTTATAGTGATTAAAATACTCAAAAACCTGTTGCAGTGTTACTGCAAACTTTTGGTACTCTTTATTTTCCTGACAAGCCAAAGCTAAGTAGTGATAGCTTCTGGTTACATTATATCGTATGGGGAAAATATGAATAGGTATAAAATCTTGTCCATTTTCTTTAGCATAAGATGCCAACAAATAAACTTCTTCTATTTGGTTGTCTTTAATAGGAATACACCCAACAGTTACACAACCTCCATGAACATAAATATCACCACCAGGCTTAATAGAATCACTTAAAAGCTCATCAGAGGCATTAGGATAATTTATTCCTAATGATAAATGATAAACGCTTTTAGGATTAAATATATTTACGTGATAAAATCCTTCTGGAACTTGAAAGTCTCCCTCTACTCTTTTGGGTCCAAGGCTACCACTTAATGCACAAACCTTGTAAGTTTTAAAAAGTTTAAATGAATCTACATTTGAATTTCTAACCCATACTTCTAACTCACTATCATATTTAAAACTCCGTAGATAAACTTGTTTTGGAGGGAAGGATAGTTTATTTTTTGCGAATTGCTTTTTAAGTGTGTCCTCTTTTGATCGAAAAACTTGCTCTATTCTTGGAATCGTAAGTTGTTCTTGAATAAAGCTAATTTGAGCATTCAAAAAAGAGAGAAACATCAACAATGACAAAACAGTAGCTAAAATTCTTTTTACGCTCATTAGTCAATTTAAAATTGTTATTTAATAGCATCTTGCCAACCAACCATTCCTCCTTCAAGGTTCAACACATTTGTGAATCCTAATTGCTGCAATATCATAGTTGCTTGTGCACTTCTCATTCCACTTCTACAATAAATAATAACTTCTTCATTTCTCAAATCTTCAATATCATCAATTTGCATTGTTTGCACTTTGCCCAAAGGCAACAAAGTGCCACCAATATTGAATTCTGCGTGTTCGTGAGGTTCTCTTACATCAACTAAATTAACTTTTTCGTTAGCATCTAATTTAGCTTTTACTTCTTGTGGTGAAATTGTTTTAAACATATACTTATGGGTTACTGTTTGTAGTTGTTGGTTTTGTTATGTTAGATGAATCTTTAACAGGTGCAATTAGCGATAACCATAAGTCTACCACTTGACCAGGACGAATTTTATTAGGAATTTTTTGACCAGGTAATGGTTCTATAAAAACAATAGGTTCTTGCTTTGAAACAAAAGCTTTGCCTGTGTCTGTTATACTAGCATCAGTTAGTATTGGCAATCCAATATTAATATTCAAACTTGCTAATAAACTTCTTGCATCGTCATAAGTTAATCCAACTAAATCTGGCATATCAATTTCCTGATCACCTAAGCCACTTCCTAAAACAAAACTAATACTGCTGCCAATAGACACTTTAGTTCCTTGCTTAATTTCAACACCATTAAGCATTTGAATTAAGACAGAGTTCTTTGTTATATCTGGTTTATAGGTAGTATCTCCAACCTTTAACCCCATTCCTTGAAGATATAAAACAGCACTTCTAAACGACAATCCAACTAAATTTGGCATATCAACTGTAGGTGCTATTTTTCGATTGATTGTTAAATAAACGGTCCTACCGTGCTTCACAGTTGCATCTGGTTCTGGTGATTGTTTTAATACATTTAATTTGGGTTGAGTGATATCAAAAACCGAATCTACAACTTCAACTGCAAAGCCTTTTGATTGTAATAAAGTTCTAGCTTCATCAATATTTTTACCTGTAACAGTAGGTACTTTTTCGTACTCGCCATGACCAGTTATCCAACCTAATAAAAAGAAAAAGAAAAGCACTAGTAGCAGCGATATAAATATTCCAAAAAGAATATTTATTAGTAAATTTTTATGTGTAATAAACTTGAACAAATTGATTAGAATTATGAGTTTTAAATTATGAATTAACTAGCACATTGTCGATGATTGCAGTATAAAATTTTTTTAAAGTCCAACCCATCGCTAACACCTGCTGAGGAATAATACTAGCTTGGCTTTGACCTGGTACTGTATTCACTTCAAGCATATAGGCTTTTTGTTGTTCTTCGTTATAAATAAAATCTATTCTAACAACACCACTACAGTTTAATAATTGGTATACTTTTTTTGCAGTATTTGCAAGTTGTGTTTGTACATCTATTGACATTTCTGGTGGTGTAACTTCCTTGCTTTTACCTAAATATTTTGCTTCGTAATCGAAGAATTCGTTATCAGTGATAATCTCTGTAATGGGCAAAACCATTATCTCGTCTTTTGTTTTAAAAACGCCAACAGTAAACTCTCTACCCACAATCATCTCTTCAACTAATACTTGACTATCTACAGCAAAAGCTTTGTCGATAGCTGTTTGAAGGTTATTAGCATCAACAACTTTGCTCATTCCTAAACTACTTCCTCCATTATTTGGTTTCACAAAAAGTGGCAATTGTAATTGGTGTAAAATAACATCAACTGCAATTGGTGTATGCTTAAATAAATGAACACTTTTTGCAACATCAACACCACCAAAAGCTGCAACAGCAACTGTATATCTTTTGTTGAATGTAATGGCAGACGTTGCTGCATTGCAACTTGTGTAAGGTAAGTTAAGCATATCAAAATAGCCTTGAAGTTTACCATCTTCTCCAGGCGTTCCATGAATGCACATTAAAATTGCATCAAACTTTATTTTTTTGTTGTCAACTGTAATAGAAAAATCATCTTTATTTACAGTTGTTTTGATGTTGCTATCATCAATATAAAACCAACCACTTGTAGTGATATCAATTTTATATACATCAAATTTATCTCTTGGAATATTATTGCCAACTGTAATGGCACTTTTATAGCTTATCTCTGCTTCTCCACTATAACCACCTGTAACAAGAGCAATCTTCTTTTTCATTCTTACTTTTTACAAAACAAATATATGGGTGAAATAGATGTTTTGCATTTTGGTGAATAAAATACAAATTCTAGCCTTTTTTAACAACTGGTTTTACAATATGATTAGCTAATTCTAGGTTTAATTTTTTAATATCTTCTAACACTAATTGAGCTATTTTTCTTGCACCCAATTCACTAAAATGTGTATTATCAATTTTACCATCAGGATAGTTTGGATGCTCTCCTTTTTCTAATTGAAGAAATAATAATTTTGAATTTTCTACACCCCACTTTTCTAAAAGTGCTGTACTTGTTCTTTGCAAATCAATCATAGGAACATCCAGCTCCTTTGATAGTTCTCTTACAATTTGTGTGTAAACACCATGTCCATCAACAATATGATTTGTGCTGTCGAATTTACGTCTTGCAACTGCTGTAATTAAAATAGGATTCGCTTTTTTTGCTCTTGTTTCATTTACAAATCTTGTGAGATTTATTTTAAACTGTTCAGGTGTAACATATCTATCTGTTTTCTCTTTTGATTCATCATTATGTCCAAATTGAATAAAAACATAATCTCCTTCTTGCAAGCTATCTGCAACAGGCTGCCATCTATTTTCACTGATAAAAGTTCTAGTACTTCTACCATTTTTTGCTTTATTATCTACTTCAATTGTTGAATCAAAAAAATAAGCAAACGGCATTCCCCAACCAGTTTCAGGGTAAGACTTGGTTTCTTTTATTGCAATAGTGCTATCGCCAATTAAATATACTTTTATTTTCTTTTTTACTGGTTACCATGTGGAAAAACGGGTTATCGCGGAATTCAGGGTGGCGGATCAGCATTGCGGCCTGCCCCATGTAATTGATCATCAACGCCGGAACGCAGACGATCAGCCAGGCTAGCGTGATCGGCTTGCGTCCGAAGTGACCCAT
>JANYEB010000118.1 GCA_025363355.1 Chitinophagaceae bacterium
AAAACTTGCTACTTGATAAACACCTTCATAGCCTTCTTTCTTCATTAACTTTTCACACAAATTACTGCTTTCAAGGTTCTTCAGAAAATGATGCAGCAAACTATACCAATCGATCAATTTATCCAATGCTTCATTTGCTAAGAGAAGAAAGTATTGAAGATGCGTTATCTACATTTCCCGATCCTGATGGCATACCAATTAAAAACGTCGATTTTGCTAGAAAAAAAGGAGAAGCATTTATGAAAGCACTAAAAAATGCTTGTATTTAAATTTGATTTTCTTGAAGTCTAGCTTTGCAGTAATCATTAAACTCTGTTTCTACTTGTTTAGAAACTTCATCATTCACTTCGCCTTGCATTATTTTGTTGTTGCTTAAATCTATGGTCAACATTCCAAATTTCAGTACAACATTTTGAACCTCATTCCAAGGATATTTTTTTTCTGGAAAAGAGTTAAATACAATGCCTTCATCATCAAAAGCATATTCTGGCTGCACTTTAATAGGTTTTTCTAAAATGGCAGCAATTAAATATATTACTGCAAGCCAAATTGTTTGTTGGTTCATAAACCAACCCCAACCAGCAATCATTAAAGCAAATCTATAATAAGGAGTAATACCTTTTTTTAGCTGAGATCTGCACATTAATATCCATCCTAAAATTCCAAATATCCAAATAAGCATTAAGCCATTTTTACTATCAATTACATTGCCAGCAGCAACAAATTGTACTGAGAACTGGAATAGAAATACAAGTATTGCAATAACTAACATCAATAAACTAATAATGTCAATTGTTTTTCTAGAACTCTTTTTTAATACTACAATAAATTCATAAGTTTTAACTGGTCGCATTGGGCAAATGTAAAAGGTTTTATAATTGATGCTGGTTTCTTGTTTGTTTAAATTGTTATGTTTTATGAGTATGGAAGAAATATTTATGTTTTCAATTAAATGACTAAAATGATTTTGTTGTTAGGCACTACTCTAAATAATAGCTGTTACATTTGCACTTTAAAGATAATTTATGAAAAAGACAGAAATTATTATACTTGTTTTAATAGCAGTTTCTATTGCAGTTTTAGTAAGTTTTATGGGTAATTTAACCACTTATGAAACTATTGCATCTGCAAAACAAAAAGATGGTAAAGCTGTAAAACTAGTGGTAAAGCTGCAACCCAATTCAATAGAATATGATGCAATTAAAAACCCTAATTATTTAAAATTTACTGCTGTTGATACTTTGGGTAATACTGTTAAAGTTGTTTATCACGATGCAAAGCCCACTGATATGGAAAAAAGTGAACGCATTGTTTTGAATGGTAAAATGCAAGGAGGGGAGTTTGAATGTAAAAGTATTTTAATGAAATGCCCTTCAAAATATAAAGATGATTTAGATGCAGCTTCAAAAAGAATGGAGCAAAAAGGATAAATTAAAATAACTATAAACTGTTGTAATGAATTATATAGGAGAGCATTTAGGATACGGCATATTTGGACATTTTTTAACGCTACTTACTTTGGTTGCATCGCTTGTTGCAGCCATTTCTTTTTTTTATGCAAATAAGCAAGCAGATATTGCTTTAAAACAAAGTTGGTTAAAGATTGCAAGATTGTCATTCCTAACACAAACAATTTCAATATTCACAATATTTGGATTATTACTTTTTTTAATTGCCAATCATTTTCACGAATATTTCTTTGCTTGGAATCACTCGTCACGTTCACTACAAATGCAATATTTATTAGCTTGTATCTGGGAAGATCAAAGTGGTAGTTTTTTACTTTGGGCAATTTGGAACTGTGTTTTAGGTTGGATTTTTATTAAGAAGCAAAAAGAATATGAAGCTCCTGTTTTAACTGTTGTAAGCTTTGCACAATTTGCCATAGCTACAATGATTATTGGTATTTATTTGTTTGGACAAAAAATTGGCAATAATCCATTTGCCTTGTTAAGAAATGAATTAAATGCACCAGTACTTTTTCAGAATCCTGATTATTTAAACTTCCCTAAAATATATGAAGGAAATGATTTAAATGTGTTGCTTCAAAATTATTGGATGGTGATTCACCCACCTGTTTTATTTCTTGGCTTTGCATCAACCATCATACCTTTTGGTTTTGCTTATGCAGGATTGATTAATAAAAAGCACGACTGGGCAAAAGCTGCATTACCTTGGACTAGTTTTAGTGCTGGTATTTTAGGTTTAGGCATTATGATGGGTGCAATGTGGGCTTATGAAAGTTTATCTTTTGGTGGCTATTGGGCTTGGGATCCTGTTGAAAATGCTTCTCTTGTTCCTTGGATAACACTTGTTGCAGGCTTGCATACAAATGTTGTTTATAAAAACACTGGCTATTCTTTACGAAGTACCTATTTCTTTTATACTATTTCATTTATACTAGTTTTATATTCTACTTTTTTAACTAGAAGTGGCATTTTGGGTGATACTTCTGTTCATGCGTTTACAGGAGCAGATATGACTGCACAATTATTCTTATTTGTAAACGTCTTTATTTGGCTAATCCCTATATTTTCTGCCAGTAAAGAAAGAATGAAATACATTTATTTAAGTGCTTTTATTCTTTTAAATATTGTAGCAATTTATTATCCATTCTTCTCACTTTTTTCTGCATTACTAGGAATTGCTATTCTTATTTATGAATTGAATAATAAATCTATTCCATTAATCAAAAAAGAAGAAGATACATACAGTAGAGAGTTTTGGATGTTTGTAGGAAGCTTGGTCTTGTTTTTATCTGCAGCTGTTATCATAGCAAAAACATCTATTCCTGTTTACAACACAATTTTTGGAACCAAAATAGCAGCACCCGAAGAACCAGAGTTTGCCCACAATCAAATTCAAATATTTGTTGCTATAATTATTGGATTGCTAACTGCCATAACGCAATATCTAAAGTATAAAAAAACTGATAAACCTAATTTCTATAAAAAGCTTTTAATACCAACTGTTATAGCTTTATTCATTAGTGTTTTAATTAGCAATTTTGGAAATATTAATTATGATAAGTTTGGTATTGGATTTCTAACTGCCATTCATATTGCTATATTTTCATCTGTTTATGCTGTTGTTGCAAATGCTAGTTATATATATGCAGGACTAAAGGGAAAGATAAAATCTGCTGGTGCATCTATTGCTCACGTAGGCTTTGGATTAGTGTTGGTTGGCATTTTAATCTCATCGTCTAAAAAAGCAATATTAAGCTGGAATACAACAGGGGTGGCAGTTTTTAAGAAGAATAAACAAGAAGATCCTGCCGAAAATATCACTTTGTTTAAAGGTGTTAGAACAGATATGTCTAAAGGCAATTATCA
The DNA here is from genome assembly GCA_025363355.1 of Chitinophagaceae bacterium. Classification (GTDB taxonomy): domain Bacteria; phylum Bacteroidota; class Bacteroidia; order Chitinophagales; family Chitinophagaceae; genus CAIVPM01. Next base: position 3,336 of record JANYEB010000118.1, read on the forward strand.
CGTTACGTATGTTGATAATACTTATGATGAACACACTAGAAAAAAACACTTCAATTTAAAGTTTGAAGATAAAACAACAAAAGAAGTTTTCTACTTACACCCAGATGCACTAAAGGCTAATAAGGGAATGGAAGGCTTTAGCTTTAATCCAGATAAAAAGCATTATTGGAACAGAGACATTTTTATCTACATATCTTCCTTTATCGAAAATACTATTGAGGATACAGCCAAATTTCAAAGCAAACAAATTAAAATTGGAGATACCATTTTTTATAATAATGGTAGAATGGTATTGACAGATGTGGATAGAAATTTAGATGCCATTAAAAAGATAGAACCAAAGGCAGATGCTGGTTTAAGCCTTAAAATTGGTGTATTCAGCAAAACAGGAAGTAGGTATCAAATCAGTCCTAAAGTTGCATTGGTTGGTGGAAACCCTATAATGCTGCCAGATACTTTAATTGCAGAAGCAATGATTGTTAAATTCAATAAACTAATTGATCCTGAAAAAAATATTTTTGAAATAGGAGTGAGGCAAAGTCAACAACAAACAGAACTAATAACACTTAAGGTATATGAGTTTCCAATGATTAATATTTTATGGATTGGTGTTGCCATTATGACTATTGGTTTTGGAATGAGTGTTAAACAAAGAATGACAAAGTCTTAAACCGATAACACTTGAAATGCTAAACGTGTTGAAGCATAATCATAAAATGGCTCAAAATATAAATGTGCAATTATGATGATATGACTATTTGCACACCAAGTAAGGGTAAATACAGATAGAAGGTAAAGACCTGATGCTGCTGCTAAATGTATTACAAGATTTTATCACTAAATTTTTAAACTATCGCCATATCTTTTAATTAAAGTAATCAGTACATCGTTTGTCCAGCCAAAGCCATCTAGACTAGGATATTCGCCACCACAAATTAAATCAGTATCAACAACATTATATTTTCCACTAGTTTTCAAGTGTTTGCATACACATTTTTATTCATCTTAATCCATCATTATTTAGATCTGTGTAAAGTATAGCATTAATACTTTCAAAGCGTTGCTTCTGCTTAAATAAACTGAATTCAAAAATTACCATTATCTCTATCTATTGCAATGCAAGGCAATAGATAGCCAAATATTTTTACACTATAACATACACTATTTTCATCCAATATTCCTAAAAATACTTCTAATATTGCTAATGCAAAACTTACAATCTGTAGCTGTTTTTTGTGGCAGCAAGTCTGGTAAAAACCCTTTGTTTATAGAACACGCAACTGCTTTGGGTAAACTATTAACCACTCATAAAATTAAACTTATTTATGGTGGGGGCAGTGTAGGCATAATGGGTGCTATTGCAAATGCAATGATGCAAACAGGGGGAGAAGTAATAGGCATTATACCAAAATTATTGGTAGAGTGGGAGCAACAACACAATGAGATTACAGAGTTAATTGTAGTAGATGATATGCACAGCCGAAAGAAACTAATTTACGAAAAAAGCGATGCTGTAATTATTCTAGCAGGAGGAAATGGAACCCTAGATGAACTTTTTGAAACCATTACTTGGAACACTTTAAAAATTCACGAAATGAAAGTGTTTATTCTTAATTCTGCTGGCTTTTACAATAACCTAATTGCACACCTTTCAACAATGGAACAAGAAGGCTTTTTATACGATAATTGGCAATCAAGAATTATTGTTTGTACAAACCCAGAAGAAATTATAGAGTACCTGAAAAGCTAAAATTAACTCAAAATATATTATTCATTGTTGGTGAAGAACACCAACAATGGCAAAAAATTCATTAAAAACTAGCACGATGAATCTAGTCACTAAAATATCTAAGGAATGGTTTTGTACAAAACCATTCCTTTTAATAACCCTTTTTTTTTATAATAATTCAATAGCACAAACGCAGTATAACCTTGTTAAAAACTACAGTTTTGAAGATTATGTTGTGTGTCCTTCTGCTAATAATCCAGCCCCCCCCCCCCCTTGGTATTCAGCAGGAAAAGCTTACACAGCAACTTATATCAATGCCTGCAATCCTGATTTGAGCTATACTGTGCCGACAAATGGAAGTGGCTATCAGTATGCAAGAACTGGAAATGGTTATATTGGATTGTATTTTATAAATGGTTTAAATCAGAACAATAGAAATTATTTGCAGGCCAAATTAAAAGACAGCTTATATAATCAACACAGTTATTATATTGAATTTTTTGCCAATCTAGGGAATACTCAGAAATATGCCTGTAACAATGTTGGGCTATTGCTAACTAACAATGCTGTATATGTAGATACTCTTGCACATCCATTGGGTGTGCTACCTGCTAATCCACAAATACTTAATTACGGAAACCCTGTGATAACTGATACTTTAAATTGGGTAAAAGTGAGTGCTATATACAAAGCACAAGGTGGGGAACAGTATATAACCATTGGTAATTTTAAAACAGATGCACAAACAAGCTATAAACAGGTGCAGCCAACAGGATATAATGGATCTGCATATTTCATAGACGATGTTTCAGTAATTCCTTTAGATAGCTTTTGTTTAAAAGCAGATGCAGGGCGAGACACCACCATAGCACAAGGAGATAGTGTGTTTATTGGCAGTTATACCAATGGTTTAGATAGTGTTAAATGGTTTGTAAATGGTACTACATTAATAGACAGCATAAGACCAGGCTTTTGGGTAAAACCCAATGCAAGCACATTCTATATTTTGCAGCAGGTGGTTAATGGTTGTTACAGTGCAGATACAGTGTACATTAATGTAAACCCTTTGCCGCTAACAGTTGTTGATTATAAATTATTAATTATTGATGAAACGAGAAACGGAATAAACCAGAAACAAGTAACGAATAACTGGACTACCGCTAATGAAATTAATGTTTCGCATTTTAATATTCAGCGTAGCATTTATGGTAAAGACTTCACAACCATTGGTAAGATTAAGGCACAAAACAAACTAGCAAACGAGTATAGCTTTATTGATGAAACACCAAACGATGGATTGAATTATTACAAAATCGAAAGCGTAGATTTCGATGGAAGAAAACAATACAGCGAAACAAGAATTTTAAACTTTAAACCTCAAACCTTTAACGGCATTAGCATTTACCCCAACCCTGCCAAAGACCTTGTAAGCATTGACAGCAAAGGAATACAACAAATAAAAATTATAAACCAGTTAGGGCAAACATTAATGCAAATCAACAATTCAACAGAACACCAAACAATAAACACCAAACAATTTACAAAGGGTTTATATATCGTTCAATGCACAACCAACAAAGGAGAAATAAACACACAAAAGCTAATCATTGAATAAAAAATCACTTTCGTTAACAGTCAACTATTTACAAAATCCTAATATTTTCTTAAATTTTTGTCATTTCTATTGTTTCTATTTAAAAAAGTCCATAATTTAGCTATTCACCAAATAGTTATACAATGAATAACACACAAAGAGCACAATTAGACGCTTGTAATCGAGTAAAAGATTTCAACACTAAAAATGCCACAGCCCTTGCAACAATTCCAGAGTATGCAGCAGAGCAATTGAAATTTACAGCAGCACTTGGAATCATCACCAATTCCACACAAGTACAGTCAGCCACAGCAGGCACCACAAGCGATGCCACACGAATTGCAAAAGAAACAATGGCAAAAATTGCTATTAAATATGCACTTCGTGGTGCAGTAAAAGCTAGACAACTAGGCAATATTACTTTAGCAAACAACCTAGACCACACAACTACATATATCATACAAGCACCAAAAACATTAGCCGTTCAACGTGCAAAAGATATCAAACAACACCTTAATGATAATCTTGCAACTTTAACTAACATCGTTGCAGCAAACATTACAGAGTTAGACAATGCGATTAAAAATTATGATACTATAAAAGACAATCCAATCATAGATGTACAAACAAGGGCAGCAACAGGTACAAATCCATTGCCAGCAGCCTTTGCAGCAGCAACTTTGGCAATGAATAATATGCACGATTTAGTAACAAGTTATTTTGGAGATATTAATATTCCAATGGTTGATGAAATTGCTTTATCTAAACAAATCATCAACACAGGAACACATCATAATGGAGTTGAGGGAACTGTTACTAAAGATGACATTCCAGTTATGGGAGCAACAGTAAGTATCGTTGGCACAAATAAAACTGCAACAACAGATATTAAAGGGCACTACATCATTGCTAAAATTAAAATCGGAGACTACACAGTTAAAGTAAGTAATGAAGCAGGCGACACAGCAAGTAAAACTATTCATATCAATAGAGGAAATTTTGAAGTTGCTGATTTCACACTTTAAACCTCAACTTCGACTAATTAAACGTTCAAATACATTAATTGAGTACTAACATAGATAAATTGAGTTCTCATATCGACTAATTTGAATTTTGACTGAAAAATTTAGTCCCCATATCGACAAATTGAACATTCAAATGCGTTAATTGAGTATCAACATCGATAAATTAGATAATGACATCGAATAATTGAGTATCAATATGAATAAATGGCACATCAACTACGACACATTTGCAGACAACATCGACTAATTGAGTTCTCATATTGAATAATTGAACACTCACATCGATCAATTTTGAATTCATAACGATAAATTGAATATCCAACAAGACTAATTAATATTTCAGAATCATCCTAAATAAAACAATAAAGCCACAAACTATTTGTGGCTTTATTGTTTTATTGATTAGGTATTTTATTCTCCGGCTCTCATTCTTTCTGCTCTTTCTTTGCGTTGTGCTTCTTGATATTCTACTACTTTATCAACTAGCTTATCGTCTTTTAAAGCAGATTTTAAACGTGCTTTGTAAGCATCATTAATTTCTTTCATTTTAGCAATTCTTTCTTCGCCTTGAATGCCACGTAAACCTCTAAGCTTAGGCATATACTCAAATTGAATAGCAACAACACTATCAGCCTGCACATCAGTTAATTTAAGATCCTCTTTTAATTTTGTTTTTTGTCTTTCTTTCATTGCAGCAGGGTCAAATTGTCTTCCCTCTTGAGCCTTTACAGATGTTATTGTTGCAACAGTTACGATTAGTATCGCCAGTAATAATTTTTTCATTTTGTTTTATTAATTGTTAAATAATATTTGTTTTAGTAGAGTAACAAAAATACAAAAGGTTTAAATGCAAAATAGTTTTTAAAACTTCAAACCATAAATCATCAATTCTTCAAATCAACTCATACATTTGTCCACTTAAATTTATTAAAATGAATAAAGGACCTATATCTCAATTTGTTGAGCATCATTATCGCCATTTTAATGCAGCTGCTTTAGTAGATGCTGCTAAAGGCTACGAAACACATTTATTAGAAGGTGGTAAAATGATGGTAACCCTTGCAGGTGCTATGAGTACTGCTGAACTTGGAATTTCTTTTGCCGAAATGATTCGCCAAGGAAAAGTAGATATTATTAGTTGCACTGGTGCAAACCTTGAAGAAGATGTGATGAACTTGGTAGCTCACTCGCATTATAAAAGAGTGCCTAATTACAGAGATTTAACGCCACAAGATGAGTGGGATTTATTAGAGAATCATTACAATCGTGTTACAGATACTTGCATTCCAGAAGAAGAAGCATTTCGTCGTTTACAAAAACATTTGGTAAAACAATGGAAAGATGCTGCTGCTGCTGGCGAAAGATATTTTCCTCACGAATTTTTATATAAAACTGTATTAAGTGGCGAATTGGAGCAGTATTATGAAATTGATAAAAAAGATAGTTGGATTGTTGCAGCTGCCGAAAAAAACATTCCTATTGTTTGCCCAGGATGGGAAGATAGCACTACAGGAAACATTTTTGCAAGCTATGTTATTAAAGGAGAATTGAAAGCCGACCTTGTAAAAAATGGCATTGAATATATGGTATGGTTAACAGAATGGTATCGTGCAAACAGTGCAGGAAAAGGTGTTGGCTTCTTTCAAATTGGGGGTGGTATTGCTGGCGATTTTCCAATTTGTGTGGTGCCAATGATGTATCAAGGTTTAGAGTGGCACGATGTTCCTTTCTGGAGTTATTTCTGTCAGATTTCAGATTCAACAACAAGCTATGGTTCTTATTCTGGTGCAGTTCCAAACGAAAAAATTACTTGGGGAAAATTAGATATCAATACACCAAAGTTTATTGTAGAAAGCGATGCAACAATTGTTGCACCATTAATTTTTGCTTGGGTATTAGGATGGTAAATTACGATTTGAAGATTTTAGATTTACGATTTAATTTTCAATGATAACAAACTTTTAAACTTCAAATCTTCAAACGGTTTTATGACTACAAAAATTGAACAAATTTATTTAGAAGCTGAAGCAGATGTTCGTAATAACAATTATCACGAAGCATTTGAAAAATATGAAACTATTTTATACGAAGAGCCTGGCTTTGCACCAGCTCATAACAGTATGGGATGGATACATAAAACGCAGTTTGATAATTATACAAAAGCTGAAAATCATTTTAAAGCAGCTATAAAAGCTGATCCTTTATATCCTCATCCATATTTTCATTTGTCAACTATCTATTTCGATTTAGATAAGTTCGATTTATTGAAAGCTCATTTAGAAAGATGTTTAACGGTAGCAACTGTCGAAAAAGCTTGGATACATTATCGCTTTGGAATGATTGAAGAAACCCTTACCAAGTACCCTGAGGCGATAGCATTTTACAAAAAAGCAATTCTTAATTCGTTTAATAACGAAAAAATAATCGAGTATAAAGCAGATATTGAAAGATGTCAAACAAAACAAGAAATCAATAACGTGCCAATTAGCTAATGAGGTAATGAATACACAATCAACAAATCAACAAATCAACAAAACAGCAATTATTATTGGCTCTGGTTTCTCAGGTCTTTCTGCTGCTTGCTTTTTAGCAAAAGCTGGATGGCAGGTAAAAGTAGTTGAGAAAAATGCAACGCCTGGAGGAAGAGCCAGACAGTTAAAAGAGGATGGTTTTGTATTTGATATGGGGCCTAGCTGGTATTGGATGCCAGATGTTTTTGAAAGATTTTTTGGACAGTTTGGTAAAAAAGTTTCAGATTATTATACACTTGAAAGATTAGACCCTAGCTATAAAGTTGTATGGAAAGATGATGAAATGAATGTGCCTGCTAATTGGGATGAACTTAAAAAACTATTTGATTCTCTTGAAAAAGATGGTGGTAAAAAACTAGCAAAATTTATTGAAGAAGCTGCCTATAAATACAATGTAGGAATCAATAAATTAGTATTTAAGCCAGGACAATCTATTACAGAGTTTTTAGATATTGATGTTATAAAAGGTGTAATACGTTTAGATGTATTTACTAATATGAAGAAACACGTTGCAAAATATTTCACTAATAAAAAACTGCAACAACTGCTTGAATTTCCTGTTTTATTTCTTGGTGCATTGGCACAAAATATTCCTGCTTTATATAGTTTGATGAATTATGCAGATTTAGTAGGTGGAACTTGGTATCCACAAAAAGGAATGTATTGTATTGTTGAAGCAATGCATAGTCTTGCACTTGAACTAGGAGTTGAATTTTGTTTTAATGAGGAAGTTACAAGCTTTTATATTTATGAAGGTGCTGTTCAATCTGTTGAAACTAAAAATGGATTAGACTCAAAATTAAAACTGCATAATGCTAAAGTTGTAATTTCTTCAGCTGATTATCATCATTCAGAAACAACATTTTTAGAGCCCATTTATCAATCTTATTTACCTAAATATTGGGAAAGCAGGGTTATGGCTCCAAGTTGTTTGTTATACTATGTTGGTTTAAATAAAAAAATACAAAACACACCCCATCATACCTTATTTTTTGACACTTCTTTTGAAGTTCACGGAAAAGAAATTTATGAAACAAAAGAATATCCAAGCAATCCTTTGTTTTATGTGTGTGCTCCATCTGTAACAGATAAAACTGTTGCTCCAGATGGATATGAGAATTTATTTTTTTTAATACCAATAGCTTCTGGTTTAACTGGTGATACAGAAGAATTGAGAAAAAAATATTTCGATTTAATTGTTGAAAGATTTGAACAAAGAATAGGAGAGAAGATTAGTGAGAATATTGTTTATTACAAATCTTATGCAACCAGCAATTTTATAGAGGATTACCATTCTTTTAAAGGCAATGCCTATGGCTTGGCAAATACACTTTTGCAAACAAGTATGTTAAAGCCAAATTGCAGAAGTAAAAAAGTTAAAAATTTATTTTATACGGGTCAACTTACTGTTCCAGGCCCTGGTGTGCCACCAAGTTTAATCAGTGGCGAAGTGGTTGCAGGTTTAGTGAATAAATTATTTAACTAGTTTTACATAAAACATAGAAGTTCGTATTATTTTTTTAGGATAAAAACCTAACACACAATGCAACAAAAAATCTCCTTAAAACTCACACCTTCTGAGTCGGCAAATGATACTATTATAACATCATACATTGCTGCAAGTTTATCAATAAATGAAACTAGTGTCACAGGCTTTTATAAACTTAAAGAATCTATTGATGCACGTAGTAGACATCAAATATGGTTTAACTTAACGCTTCAGGTTTTTATTGATGAACCTTTTGTTAAAAGGGAGTCTGATAAAATTTTATTTAAGAATGTAACAGCTTTAAGTAAATCAGTAATCATTGTTGGTGCAGGGCCTGCTGGCCTTTTTGCTGCTTTGAAATTGTTAGAGTTAGGTATAAAACCAATCATTATAGAGCGTGGCAAAAATGTGAGAGATAGAAGAAGAGATTTAGCTGCATTAAATAAAGAAGGTATTGTAAACCCAGAAAGTAATTATTGTTTTGGCGAAGGTGGTGCAGGTACTTATAGTGATGGTAAACTTTACACCAGAAGCAGCAAACGTGGAAGTATAGATAGAATTTTAAACCTGTTTGTACAGTTTGGTGCAGAGGAAAAGATATTGTATCAAGCTCATCCACACATTGGCACGAACAAGTTGCCACATATTATAACTGCAATGCGAGATTGTATTATTGCTTATGGTGGCGAAATTCATTTCAATAAAAAACTAACTGATTTTGTTATTGAAAATGGAAGTATTCAATCTGTTATAACAGCAGATGGAGATTGCCTTTCAGCATCTTCAGTTATATTAGCAACTGGACATAGTGCCAGAGATATTTTTGAGTTATTGCATAACAAAAATATACTAATTGAAGCTAAGCCTTTTGCTTTGGGTGTTAGAATTGAGCATCCACAAAACGTTATTGATAGTTGCCAATACAGCCTCACCCCAGCCCTCTCCAAAGGAGAGGGAGTAAGCCGTTCTGAATATTTGCCACCAGCATCTTATAGTTTGG
>JANYEB010000016.1 GCA_025363355.1 Chitinophagaceae bacterium
TAAATGCTAGAGACAGCAGAAGAGATAATAATAGGAGAGATAGCAATGATAGAGGTGATAGTAGAGATGCTGGAAGAGGCAGACAAAGAATAGATAGTAATAGAGATGGAGATGCAGGGCGTGGAAGAGAAAGACAACCAATTGGTGGTGCTAGTGGAGATACAACAAGATTATTTGTAAACCTTGGTACTAAAGATGGTTTCTACAAAGCTAGTTTCTTACAATTTGTTTTAGATATGAGCGATTTGAAAAAAGACGTGTTAGGAAGAATTGATATGAAAGAAATGAATAGTTGGGTAGAGATTGATAAGAAATTTGCAAACCAAATGATTAGTTCAATTGATGGTAAAAACTATCGTGGCAGAAAGATTAGAATGAACGATGCAAATTCTAGATAAATAATTGGTAATAAAAAATGATTGATAAAAATAATTTTATTAAATCTAATTCAAGGGCTGGAGGTGTTATCATCTCTGGCCCTTGTTCTGCTGAAACAGAAGAGCAAGTTTTGCAAACCGCACAAAGACTTGCAGCAACTGGAAATGTAGATTTATTTCGTGCTGGAATTTGGAAACCACGAACAAGACCTGGAATGTTTGAGGGCATAGGTGCAGCAGCATTGCCTTGGTTGTTACAAGCAAAAAAAGTAACTGGGTTACCAACTACTGTTGAAGTAGCAACTGCCAAACAAGTTGAAGAAGCATTGAAGTTTGAAGTAGATGTTTTATGGATTGGAGCAAGAACAACAGTAAACCCTTTTAGTGTGCAAGAAGTTGCAGATGCTTTAAAAGGCGTTAATATTCCTGTATTAATTAAAAATCCAATTAATCCAGATATTGATTTATGGCAAGGGGCTTTAGAAAGAATAGAACAGGCTGGAATTAAAGATATAGGGCTCATTCATCGTGGCTTTTCTTCTTATGGCAACAAACAATATCGCAATGCCCCAATGTGGCATTTAGCTATTGAAATGAAAAGAAGAAATAGCGATAGATTATTTATTTGCGACCCAAGCCATATTGGTGGAAGAAGAGATGGTTTGCTTGAACTTTCTCAAAAAAGTGTTGACCTTGGGTATGATGGATTAATGATTGAAAGCCATATTACGCCTGATATTGCTTGGAGTGATGCTGCTCAACAAATTACTCCTGAAACACTAAACGAGGTACTTGGTAAAATTATTTGGCGTAAAGAAAATGCAACAATAAGTGAGCATCTTACACTGCAAAAATTACGTAATCAAATAGACCAACTTGATGATGAATTGTTGCAAATACTTGGTAAAAGAATGCAAATTGCAGATGCTATTGGTGCATATAAAAAAGAAAATAATATCACTATTTTTCAAGCTTCAAGATGGAATGATATTCTAACAAAAGTCTATGCAAAAAATAGCTCACTAGGTTTAAGTGATGAGTTTATAAAAAAATATTTTGAAGCCGTTCATCTTGAAAGTATCAATCATCAAAATAATGTGATGAATAGTTGATAGTATTATTTTATACATTGCAGAATGAAATCAAAACATACAAAAATTACAATTCCACATATTGCTAATTTTTCTTCTCTAGATAAAAAAAATACAATAGTTATTACAGATGAAAATGTATTTGCACATCATTCTAAAAAACTCAAAGATTATAGCACTATTGTTTTGAAAGCTGGGGAAGCGTTTAAGGTGCAAGCAACTATTGATAGTATAGTAGAACAACTTCTTCATTATGGTGCTAATAGAACTACAACCCTTGTGGGTGTTGGTGGTGGCGTTATTACAGATATTACAGGTTATGTTGCCAGTATCTATATGCGTGGTATTAATTTTGGTTTTGTACCAACTACTTTACTCGCTTTAGTTGATGCAAGTATTGGCGGTAAAAATGGCATTGATGTTGGTATATATAAAAATATGATAGGCACAATTAATCAGCCTCAATTTATTCTTCATGATTATTCTTTTCTAAATACTTTGCCAGAAGCAGAATGGCAAAACGGTTTTGCAGAAATTATTAAACACGCTTGTATAAAAGATGCTGCAATGTTTAGTGAGTTGCAATCAAATTCTATAAAATATTATCAAACAAAAAAGCAAGCATTAAGTTTATTGATTGAGAAAAATGCGATGCTTAAAACAAAAGTTGTTGCAAAGGATGTGAACGAAAAAGGCGACAGAAAACTATTAAATTTTGGGCATACTTTGGGTCATGCATTAGAGAATCAATATGAACTTTCTCATGGTCAAGCAATATCTATTGGGATGGTGTTTGCAAGTAAATTATCGCAAGAATTGACAAGTTTCAAACAAACAGATGAAGTGATAAATTTACTAGAACAATATATTTTACCAACCATTGTTTTGTTTAATAAAAAGAAAGTGTTTGAAGTTTTAACGATGGATAAAAAAAGAGAAAAGGATTTTATAAAATTTATATTGCTGCAAAAAATAGGTAAAGCTGTCATTAAAGAAATAAGCTTGGCAGAGATTAAAGAAGCATTGAATACTTTTAACTAACATCTAGTTTACTTCTAAATAATATATTCTTACATCACATCAACTTATCTATTTTTGCTATCCATTTTATAAACTAAAATTATTGAAATATGCAAGTTTGGAAAGATTATCAAGAACAACATAAAGACAGATTTTTAGAAGAGTTATTAGCTCTTTTACGTATTCCTAGCATTAGTGCTAAAACAGAGAATAAAGCAGATATGATCACCTGTGCAAACAGTGTTAAAGAACATTTAATAAAAGCAGGTGCAACTACTGCAACTATTTACGAAACTGCTGGACATCCTGTGGTATATGGAGAAAAAATATTTGATGCAAGTTTACCAACTGTGTTGGTGTATGGGCATTATGATGTGCAGCCTGCTGATCCTCTAGATTTATGGCACACACCACCATTTGAACCAACAATAAGAGATGGAAAGATTTTTGCTCGTGGAAGTTGCGATGATAAAGGACAAGTTTTTATGCACGTTAAAGCATTTGAAACAATGGTTGCTACCAACACTTTACCTTGCAACATCAAATTTATTATTGAAGGAGAAGAGGAAGTTGGAAGTCCTAATTTAGGAACATTTGTAAAAGCAAATAAAGAGTTGTTAAAAGCCGATGTTATTTTAATTAGCGATAGCAGTATGTTGAGTATGGAAAATCCAAGTTTGGATGTGGGTGTTCGTGGATTAAGCTATATTGAAGTTGAAGTTACAGGTCCTAACAGAGATTTACATAGTGGCGTGTATGGTGGTGCTGTAGCGAATCCTATAACAATGCTGGCAAAAATGATTGCATCTTGCCACGATGAAAGTAATCATATTACTATTCCTGGTTTTTATGATGATGTGTTAGAAGCAAGTGCAGAAGAAAGAGAAAAAATGAGCCATATTCCTTTTGATGAAAATGAATATAAAACTGATTTGGGAGTTGATAGTTTATGGGGCGAAAAAGGTTATACTACAAACGAAAGAACTGGTATTCGTCCAACACTTGAACTAAATGGTATTTGGGGAGGTTATACTGGTGAAGGTGCAAAAACAGTTTTGCCAAGTAAAGCTTTTGCAAAAATTTCAACTCGTTTAGTACCTAATCAAAACAGTACAAAAATTACCGAAATTTTATTAAAGCATTTTCAAAGTATTGCACCTGCTGGTACAGTTGTTAAAGCAAGTGAACATCATGGTGGAGAACCATATTTAACACCAATTGATAGCATAGAATATAAAGCTGCCGAGAAAGCCATTTTTGCTACGTTTGGTAAAGAACCAATCCCTATTCGTGGTGGTGGAAGTATTCCTATTTGTGCATTATTTGAAAAAGAATTAGGAATTAAAATTGTGTTTATGGGCTTTGGTTTAGACAGTGATAATTTGCATAGCCCTAACGAGAAGTATGATATTTTTAACTACTATAAAGGCATAGAAACGATACCATATTTTCATCAGTTTTATACTGAGATGAAAAAATAATTCTGGAAATTTAATGACCAAATAACCTCCGAAAATTAATTTTATTCGGAGGTTTTGTTTAAAAAAAATAATTCAATGAAGCAAGCATTTTTATTAATTAGTTCAATGCTAGTATTGTTAACTTGTTTTTCTCAATCGCAAAAAATAAAACAAAAAGATTTAAAGAAATTGTTTAAAACAATGGCAGGGGAGTTTAGTAGCGAACAACAATCGAAAGACGACTCTGCATTTTTTAATATCAAGCTACGAATGAAGCCCATCGCTTTAAACAATGATGGCTATTGGCTTTATGTAGAGCAAGCAATGGCTACTATGCAAGAAAAACCTTATCGTCAACGTGTGTATCATTTATACATTCAAGACGATACAACCATAGTTAGCAAAGTGTTTGAAGTGAAAAATTCTGCACAATATATTAATGTTTGGAAAACTGAAGAAAAGTTAAAAGTAATTACTACCGATTCATTAGTTGATAGACAAGGTTGTGGTATTTTTTTACATAAAAAACTAAATAAAATTTTTGGTGGTTCTACGCCTGGCAAAGAATGTTTAAGCAGCCTGCGTGGTGCAACTTATGCAACAAGTGAAGTAACTATTTTTAAAGATAAAATTGTAAGTTGGGATAGAGGTTGGGATAAAAATGATAAGCAAGTTTGGGGTGCAGTAAAGGGTGGTTATATTTTTATTAAGAATGGAAAGTTCTAAAGCATTTATCAACCTTTTTTCATTATCTCAAAATTTCTGCTAACACTATTCCCATTTCCATCAACAATTATGATGATATGTTTGCCAATAGTTGGGTTAAGCTCTAGCTGATGAAAATGTTCTGTTGTTCCTACAAAATCTTCATCAAGATGCCAATATAATTTGGCAGTATTATTTTTATGTGTAGCTGTAAAAATGGTGCTTCCTGTGTTTCCATTCAATTCAATTGGAATATAAATCGTGGCGTTGTTGTCAGGATAAATAATATCTAGAACCTTTGTAGCATCTGCATTGCAGCCTTGCATAAATGGCGGTAATGATTTATAGTCAGGATGCTTTTGTTTATAATAATACTCAATTGTTGGAGGCAATACAAACCAAGATTGATGTTGCATTTGTGATGGTGAGAGGCAATTCTCTGTTGCTCTAAAATTACCAGTATTATCTAAATGAATTTTTCTACAATATGGGCAATTTGTTGCAGATTTTTTTACAGATTCACTAACTAAAATCGTATCAGCATCAGCACAATCGGAACTAACTTTAAATCCAGATTTTTTGCAGGTAGCAATGTATGCAAATCCTGTTGTTGGTGGATTAAACCAAGAACTTGTAGGCAGTAATCTAAAAATATTGAATAGTAAAGGAGCTGCTGCATTTAAACCTATTAAACCTGGCCTGCCTTCTCCTGTTGTATTGCCACACCAAACTACAACACAATATTTAGGTGTTAGTCCAATAGCCCAAGCATCTCTAAAGCCAAAACTGGTGCCTGTTTTCCAAGCAATTCTTTGAGATGATGAAAATAGATTCCATAAGCCTTCCTCACCAGGCCTCATCACCTCATTCATTGCATTAAGTGTATGCCAGATAGAAGGATAATCGAAAGGCTGAAATCCGTTTCTAGTTTCTGGTTTCTCGTTTTTACTTTTTACTTTTGATTTAGCATTTTTAATATCGTATGCAGGCATTTGCCAATCATCATCATTCCATTTTCCTTTATTTTTTTTTTCGTGCAAATACATTCTTGCCATACTGCTGTAAACACCTGCAAGTTCAAAAGGAGTAATTTCACATCCACCTAAAATTAAACTCATACCATAATAATCAGCAGGTTTGTGAAGTGTTGTGAAACCACAACTTTTTAAAACACTATAAAATTTTTGATACTTAAATTGCTGCAATAGTTTAACTGCTGGAATGTTTAAACTTCTTGCTAGTGCTCGATTTGCTGGCACAGCACCATCATATCCCAAATCAAAATTCTGTGGTGTATAGCCACCAAATTGTGTTGGAATATCTGGTATTAATTGACGAGGTAATAAATTACCTTCACTCAACATTGATGCATATAATAAAGGCTTTAATGTGCTTCCAGGACTTCTTGCACTTGTTAAAACATCAACATAACTTTCTGTGGTGCTATCACTTGGTTCATATACATTTCCTATGTATGAAATAATATTTCCAGTTTCAACTTCCATCACCATTGCAGCAACATTTTTGATTTGATTGCCCGATAATTGGTGTTGATGATTTTGTACAAGTTGTGTCACTTGTTGCTGCAAACTTGCATCAAGAGTTGTTTGTAAAGAAGTGCTACTATTTTCATTCTTATCCTCGTTATTAAAGTCTCTTTTGAATTTTGATAATAAATGTGGAGCTAGCTGTGGTAAAGCTTTTGGCTCTAATGGCAGCGGTTCTATTTTAGCTAAATGATATGTAGATGAATCTATAGTTTTATTGGCTACAAGTTTATCAAGCAGTTCATTTCTCTTTCTCAGTAATTCATTTCTATTTCTTCCAGGATGCACTAATGCTGGAGCATTTGGTAACACAGCAAGTGCTGCCATTTCTCCCCAAGTTAATACATTTGGATTTCTACCATAATATCGCCAAGCTGCTGCATCAAGACCAACAACATTGCTGCCAAAAGGTGCATTTGAAGCGTATAATGCAAGAATTGTCTTTTTTCTATAACTGCATTCTAGCCTAACAGCTAAAATCATTTCTTTAGCCTTGTAATAAATATTTCTATTAGAGTTTTGTTGTTGCATTCGCATCACTTGCATTGTAAGTGTGCTGCCACCACTAACAGTTTTTTTGTTGCTAAAATTTTGCTTGATTGCTCTGCTCATAGCAATTGGGTCAATACCTGGATGATAAAAAAATCTTTTATCCTCGAAAGTTGTGATACACTTTTCAAATTTTTCTGGCACATCTGGATTGAATGGGAAACGCCATTGCCCATCGCTTGCAATTGTTGCATTTAGAAGATTTCCATTTTTATCTGTAATAACAAAACAAGTTGGGTTATTGAATAATTTAGAAGGAAGTGACAACCAAAACCAAACTAGTAAAATTAAACTAATACACCATTTTGTTTTTTGTTTTGTGGTTAGATGGGTGAAGTAGTATTTGAGCTTGGAAAACAAATTTATTTGATGTTTAGGGTTTGGTGTTTTGTTAGATTTTTTTATTGCTTATTAGGTTTATAAAGATCTAAATAAATTCACCACAGAGGTTCAGAGTTTACAGAGGAAAAGATGAAATTTATTCGTGCATTGGTGGCTAAAAATATCTAAAATAAATATTGATATACTTCGTGAACCTGTGCAAAAGGAACAATCTCAATTTTATAATTACTGTTGCTGTAATTTTTCTTGTTGTATTTGCTTACTATAATTTTATCGAATCCAAGTTTTTCGGCCTCAGCAATTCTTTGTTCAATTCTGTTAACAGCACGAATCTCACCATTTAATCCAACTTCTCCAGCAAAGCAAATTTTTTGTGGAATTGATGCATCTTCATAGGATGAAAGTAAAGAACAAATAACAGCCAAATCAATTGATGGATCTTCTACTTTCAATCCTCCAGCAATATTTACAAAAACATCTTTAACACCAAAGTGAAACCCACCACGCTTTTCAAGTACTGCCAATAATAGCTGCAATCTTCTTAAATCAAATCCACTAACGGTCCTTTGTGGTGTGCCATAAACACTTTGTGTAACCAAAGCTTGAACTTCAATTAGCAAGGGTCTCATCCCTTCTAATGTAGCGGCAATGCTTGTTCCACTTAAATTTTCTTCTCTTTGTGTTATTAAAATTTCACTTGGATTTGCAACAGTCTTCATTCCACCAGCATCCATTTCATAAATGCCAATTTCGTTGGTGCTACCAAATCTGTTTTTTAGAGTTCTTAAAATTCTATAAGCATAATGCCTATCACCTTCAAATTGAAGAACAGTATCAACAATATGTTCAAGAATTTTTGGACCAGCGATACTTCCATCTTTTGTGATATGACCAATCAGAAAAACTGGTGTGTTTGTTTCTTTAGCAAAGCGTTGAAATTCGCCGGTACACTCTCTAATTTGCGAAACACTACCAGCAGAAGATTCAATTAAACTACTTTGTAAAGTTTGAATAGAATCTATAATAACCACATTTGGTTTTACCTTTTTAATTTCGTTGAAAATACTATTGGTATTGGTTTCTGTCAGTAAATAGAAATTATCATTTTGAATATTTACTCTTTCTGCCCTCATTTTAATTTGCTGCTCACTCTCTTCACCACTAATGTATAATACTCTTAAATTTTGAAGCATTAAGCCAATTTGCAAAAATAAAGTACTCTTGCCAATGCCTGGCTCTCCTGCAACCAAAACAATACTTCCTGCAACAATGCCACCACCCAAAACTCTATTCAATTCAGGATCTGGTGTAATGATTCTTTTTTCTACTTTAGTTTGAACATCATTTAAAGCAATTGCTTTATTGGTAGTAGTTTCAGACGAATAGCCTTTCCAATTTTGTTCGTCTTTCTCTTTCTCAATTACTTCTTCAACCAAGGTATTCCATTGATTACAGCTTGAACATTTGCCTTGCCATTTGGCACTCATATAACCACAGTTGCTACAAAAAAATCCTGTCTTTATTTTGCTCATAGAAGCAAAGTTTGGGGTTTATAATTTATGGTTTGAAGATTTGTAAATGTGAATATTTGTGAATGGAAAATTTTGCTGTTTTAATTTTTACTTGAAATATTTTAAAAGCAAAAGAGCCGACAATTGCCGACTCTTCCACTTACTAACCCATTAAATTCCTCGACTAAATTACGGGAAAAGGCTGATTTGCAAAATTAAATTTCAGAATCAATCTTCTTTTTAAGCTTTAAAGTGAGTTTAATTAATATTTAATTTTACCTTTTTATTTTGAAAATCAATCGGTAACGAACGAAAAAGATGAAAAAATAGTTGTTTGACTAACTTTTTTTAAAAAAAGTTAACAATTTGTTAAAGTTAATGCAGCAAATGTTACATTTGTGTGGTCTATCCTTAGGATAAACGGTATTAATCACAATTAAATTTTTAGCAACATGAGAAAAAAACTCCTCCTTGGGTTTAGTGCATTGTTTATGCTTTGCATAGCAAGCTTTGCACAAACCACCGCAACCGGAAAGGTTGTTGATGAAAAAGGTGCTGCCATTTCCGGTGCCACTGTCCTTGAAAAAGGAACTAAAAACGGAACCACAACATCCTCAGATGGTTCGTACTCTTTAAAAGTAAAAAATGGGGCTTCCCTTATTATCAAAGCCATAGGTTTTGATAATGTAGAGATTTCTGCTGCAAGTGGCTCTAAAATCTCAATGACAGTTGATGCTAAATCACTAACAGAAGTTGTTGTTACAGGTGTTGGTACAGCTACTAGCAAAAAGAAAGTAGCTATTGATGTTGCGACAGTAAGTAACAAAGATTTTGCAAAAAGTGGAACTGCATCTATTGAACAAGGTATAATGGGGCAAATTGCAGGTGCTCAAATTCAACAAACATCTGGTCAACCTAATTCAGGGTTTAATATCATTTTAAGAGGTATTAATGCTTTAGGTGGAACAAATCCAATGATTTTGCTTGATGGAGTTGAAGTTACGGATTTAAGCGATATAGATCCTGCAATTGTTGATAGGGTAGAAGTTGTAAAAGGTGCTGCTGGTGGTATGTTATATGGAGCACAAGGAGCTAATGGCGTAATTCAAGTGTTCTCCAAGAAAGGTCAAAAAGGGAAGATGAGCATAAGAGTTGCTAGTAAGTTTAGTTTTGACAATGTTATTAGAGGTAATGAAGTTGTAGCATCAAAACACCACTATGCAACTGATGCACAAGGATATATTTTGGATGCAACTGGAACTGGTAGAATAAAGCCAGATGCAGTTGGTTCTTGGCCTGACCCAACTGAAGATTTAACCCTAGATTCAAAAAACGATAAAGTTTTTATGGAAAAAACTTACGATCATCTAAGTCAGTCTTTTAACCAAGCGGTTACAAATAATACATCAGTTTCTATTTCTGGTGGTGCTGATAAATCAGATTATTCATTTACGGCCAGCTATTTAAAACAAGGTGATGTCTATTCAAATACTTTTAAGAGACTAAACTTAAATCTAAACCTGGGTATGGAGCTTTTTAAAGGATTTAATTTTAGATCTACAACACAAGCTTTTATCAGTGAAGATAACTTGCTAACTGACCCTAACAGTCGTTTTGCAATGTTAAACAGTTTTGCATTTATTGATTTTAAATTGCGAGATTCTATTGGTAACTTAGTAATGAAACCAAGAGCGAAAGAAAATCAACACAATCCACTGTCTGAAGCTGAATGGCATAAAAACAACACAAAACCTATTAACATTAACCAAGGCTTTAGCTTTAATTATAAATTTCCACGTTTTGTTACTTTAGACTATAAATTAGGTATTACAAAAACATTTACCAATACTTTTGATTATTACTTAAATCAAGAGGGTGCTTTACAAACCAATTTGCCTTGGGGAAATAGCATAACAGGATCAATTGAGAAAGGAAGTCAAAAAAGAACTTACCAGAATTCTATATTATCTGCGTTTATAAACACAGATTTCGAAAAAGATTTTAACTCTAAATTGCCTATTAAAACTACTACACAAGTTGCTTATGATTACAGAAAAGATGATTATGCCTCTTTTACTTCTAGGGGTTCTGGCTTACCATCTTACCCACCATATAATATTTCTGGAGCTACAACTTCAAGTGCAACAGATTATTCTAGCACATTTGTAAGTTTTGGTTATTTACTAACCCAATCTTTTGATTACAGTAACTTGTTTGGGGTTAGTGGGGGATTGAGATCTGATTTTTCTTCTGAATTCGGAGAAGCTAATAAATCATTTACTTTCTATAGAGCTGCTGGATATTTTCATCCTTCTGAACTAATAAAGAGCAGCACTTTAGCCGATTGGAAAGTTAGAGTTGCTTATGGCCAAGCTGGAATTCAACCAGGAAGATATGCACGACAAGTAACTTTAAGTACTGCTGCTTTGGGCAATGCCAATAGTTTATTCATACCAATAACTGCAAAAAATAGTAGCCTTAAAATTCAAGTATCTAGCGAATTAGAAATTGGTACAGATGTTATTTTCCGATTCTCTAATTCAAAATGGTTTAATAAAGTAGCTGTAAGTGGAACTTATTGGACTAGAAGAGCTGAAGATGTAATACAAAAAGCATTAGTTGCAAGTTCTACAGGTTTTAACAATAAATATGACAATTTAAGTACAATAGATTCTAAAGGATTTGATTTGAATATTGACGTCTCTGTTTTAGAAAAGAAAAATTTCACTTGGAATTTTGCATACAGAATGGGTTTTGCAAAATCTACAGTTGTAAAAATATCTAATGGACAACCTGTTTACTCTGGCTCATTTGCCTTAAGAGAGGGTCATGAAGTTGGTGAATTGTATGGACAATATGCTATTACAGATATCAATGCTGTTAATGCTTCAGGAACACCATATATTGCTACTGCTGATCAAAAGTTTTTTACAACTGTTAATGGTTATGTAGTTGACACAAGAACTAATGCTCCAATAATCTCTTCTTCAACCGATAAAAAATCTTTTGGTAGTGTTTACCCCAAGTTTAATGCTTCTTTCATAAATAACTTTACAATTGGCAAACACCTTGAAATTGCTTTGCAATTAGATTGGTATCAAGGAAATAAAATTTATAACTTAAGTAGACAATGGTTATACAGAGATCGTATTGCTAAAGATTTTGATAATTCAGTAACAATAGGATCAAAATCAGGTGCATTTGTAAATTACTACAATGGGTTTTATAATTCAGTATCACCAGTAGATTATTTTACAGAAAATGCCTCTTTCTTAAGATTAAGAAATCTTTCAATTTCATACAATTTTAAGGTAAGTAAACTTGCTTTCATTAAAGATGCTCAGTTAACCATTGCAGGAAGAAATTTGTTTACAATCACCAAGTATAGTGGATTAGACCCTGAAAATACATCTTCAGTTGATAGCCAAGGAAATGATGTTAGTACAGATGTTGGTGGCTTTAAAGGTGTTGATTATTTCGGTGTTCCAAATACTAGATCTTTTCAAGTTGGTTTAAATTTGGGATTCTAATTTATTAATCTTATTAAATTATTTATATGAAAAAAATTATTTATATTTCTTTATTCTTAGGTATAGTAATAACTTCTTGTAAAAAGGAAGAATTACTGCAAATAAATCCTAATGAACCAACTCCTGGGGCATCGCTTGTTACAGAGAATGGTATTAAAGCATTTGCTCTCGGAATTTATCAAAAATGGTTAGCAGATGTACCTAGTGAGGGATCAACCAACATTATGGTTATCGCTTGGACACAACACAGCATTTTAGGTGATGAGGTCTTTTGCCCTTATGGAAACTTTGGTCTAAGATGGACAGATCAGGTTGACGCTATAAAAGTTTATAGATCTGTTGGAGATACTGTTATTAGAAATCCAAATGGACAGACTCAAAAACAACAATTACAAGGGTTTAATAATGTTGGGGCTGGAGAAAGAAATGCCTTTATGTACGAATGGAATGTGAATTATTACATTATTGGTCAGGCTAATTTATTATTAAGTGCTCTTGATAATCCTGCATTAACATTATCAGGAGATGCAGTTACAAAAAAGAACACATTGAAAGCTTGGGCTCTTTGGTGGAAGGGTTATGCTTATTCAAGAATTGGCTCTTTCTATCTTGCAGGTGTAATAAATAACAATCCAGCAAATGGCGTTACTTCAGACAAGTTTGTAGATCATAATGCAATTATTGTAGAAGCAAACCGCAATCTTGATGCTTGTGCTACATTATTACACAACCTTTCTGCTAATGCTGATTTTACATCTTTAATGGCTGCTTTAACACCTACTGTTTTTTCTGCAGCAACAACTACAGCTAATATTCAAAATGGACCTATTGATCCAGGAATGTGGGAACGTCAAGTTTATAGTTTAGAAGCAAGAAATTTCTTAGTGAATAAGAAAGTGAAAAATATGACTACAGCTGATTGGACTACATTAGCGACGCTTACTTCAAAAGGATTGTTACCAACAGATAATACCTTTAATTATGCATTAGACCCTAATCTTGTTCACGATTTAAACGGTCAATTTTCTGGATTAGGTAGCCCTTATGCAATTTTTGGTGATGGTAGTCAATTTACTTTTCCAAGTGAGAGATTACTGCAAGACTTCGAAACAAATGATGCAAGAAAAACTACTGGATTCACTTTTCTATCTTCAGTAGATTGGGTTACTAATATAAGAAGCAGAGGAATTCAATTCGGTACAAGGTGGAACCCGAATACGATTGAAAATGGCGGACTTTATGCTACTAATACAAATGTTGGTGTAATTAGTGTAGCTTGTACTTGGGATGAAAATGCTTTAATGGCTGCTGAGGCAAAAATTAGATCAAATGATATTGATGGTGGATTGCAATTAATTGATGCTGTTCGTGACGCACAAAACTCAACATTAGCACACGTTGCTGGTACAAGTCTAACTCAACTTCAAGCTCTGGAGGTTTTACGTAAAGAAAGAAGAGTAGGACTGTTCTTAAGAGGCGTTGCTTTTTATGATGCAAGAAGATGGGGCGTTACAGAGCCAGTAAGTGCCGGTGGTGGTAGAGATAATGCAATAGTACTAGTTCCAGGGAAATATTTAGGTACAGGTAGTACTACACCTAAAGCTACTTCTTGTCAAATGGATTACAATTATTTAGATTATTGGGATGTACCCCAAAATGAATTAGATTTTAACGCGGCTGCCGCAGGTTCAGCTGCTGTAAAAAATTAGTATTTTATATTAGCTTCCAAAACAAAAGAGGGTTCAAGATTTATTTTGAACCCTCTTTTATTTATAATAAACTATGAAATTCAAATCCCTTTTGTG
>JANYEB010000033.1 GCA_025363355.1 Chitinophagaceae bacterium
GCCAAGAGCAAATGAATGAAAAGAATAGAGGATTAGTAAATCTTTCTTTTATACTCTCTAAAATGTCTTTTAATTTTTCCACTTAGATTTTTTAATGATAGGATGTTTTTTATAATTACGCCCAACGAAAAAGGCTTGGCGAAAGTGGGGGATTTCGAGTTCCGTCAGCCCACAACTGCTGCTGATTTTTGTTTTGTTGTTAATGTTTACTACTTCTGCTTGGCTTTATTCGTCGAGCCCGAACTGAAGTTGAATAGCGAAATGTTGTTGATGTGCGTTCCGTCAAGCCCCACTTTTGCCAAACCCTATGTTAGCTGCTGTGTTTCTTATCTTGCTGTTCTACTCCATTGGACAATAGAAATTCTACTGTTGATGTTTACTACTTGCAGCCTCTTTGCAAAGGCTGGTTCTCGGTTTTTGCCTTTGCAATGTGGCTGCAAATGTTGATGCTTATTCTATTGCCGTACTTCAACATTTAGGTTTTGTCTAACCACAAGGGTTTTGTCTAACTGCCTGTGTCTGTTGGGGAATGTCTCATAGCTTTTGGGGTTTTCCTCGTGGCTACTGTAACTTTCCTTGCGTCTACTGTACTTTTCCTCGTGTCTGTTGGAACTTTCCTCGTGGTTACTGTAATAGTTCTCGTCTTTACTGTAACTTCCCTCGTGTCTATTGGGTTTTGTCTGCCCAAAGATGTTATTTTTTAGTAGGCTTTGAGAAAGTAATTTTAGTCACTAATTTATGTTCTGGACTTCCTGCACCATATACAGATTTTACATAGTCTTTTACTGCTTGTGCTGTGTCTGGAATACCTGTGTTGTCGTCATAAAAACCTTTATCCCTTGCAATTAATGAATTGCTTGCTGCTGTTTCAGCAGTATCAACTGCGTTGTTTAAGGTCTCTAAATTATTGATGTATGTATTTACGGAAGCTGTTTGTAGTTCTGTTTCATTGGGTATGTAAACTGTTGCCAATGAAGTAAGCAAAGTTTTATACTTTTTGTAATGGTCAACAATGTTAGTGTATGACATTTGAGATGTAGAAATAGAGTTATCTGTTTCTGTTCCATCTGCTGCTTTTGATTTTTTAGCTTCTGTAATTCTTTCGCCTTGAATTTTTTTGTTGATGCTGATTGCATCTGCAATACTTTCAGCAGAGGCATCTGATGCTTTAACTGCTGCTAAAACTCTTGTTGAAAATTTGTTGCTTCCTTTAAATCCGATTGCTCTATTATTTCGAGCTGTTGTTTCTGCTTGTGCAGTGTCTTTGATGTCTTGTAATTGCTGCTTACTTGTGTTTAGTTTGATAGTAAGATTAGCTACCTTAATTGAGGTTTTGGAAGGATTGTATTTTGTTCCAAAACCTTTGCATACCTCGATTAATTTTGAAAGGTTTGCAACGTTTTTTGCGTGTCCTTTTTCTGATGTACTTGGCATAAATATAGTTTTAATTAATGATGTACCAAAATTAAAGGGGAAATAAATTAGAAAAGCAAATGAGAATTATTTTGCTTGTAAACAAGAGTCGATTTTGGGTAAGTTATCATACTTAATTTCATAAAATGTTTTAAGTTTTCCTGCTTCTGTTAGAAAGAAGAAATCAACAGAATAGTTTAAGCCATATGCGGTAAGTTGATTAGTACTGTCAATAATGATAGTATGATTTGGGCTTTTATTAATTTTCTCGACTAAAGAAGAATCATAAGTATTTAAAATGACTGTTTTTGGTTTATTGCTTTTTTGCAACATCTTTAATAAATCTTCTAAAGTTTCCAGTTTACAGCTACTGCACTTTGAGTTTTGTAGCAGTATTATTGCAGAATTTTGAGGTGGTTTAGATTTCAATAATTCCTGATAAAATCCATTTAAATTATCTTCTTTTTCTTGTAGGCGTTTGTCCACAGGGGGAAGGGTACAGCTAAAAAGTAATGTAAGTATAACTATTATTGTGATTTTCATTTTTCTATGCTTATTATTTTAAAAGATATGCTGTCTGTTGGTTTTTCGGAGAAATTTGTATTAATGTAAAGTCCTTTTGTTCCTACAAAAGTTATGTATTTATTGTCCCTTTCTTCTAATATTTGTTCAGTTAGTAATTCGTATTTATTATTAAATATTTGTAAGTATGTTACTTTATCATTAATGGTGTTATACTTACCTTTATTATTTTTATAATCTAATTCCTTATAAAAAAAACGATACAAAAAGTTATTATGTTTATCATAACGAATTTCATTATAAATGGGCTCTGTAAGCATATGACGCATTTTTATTTCGGAATTTTCAGTATCAGAGATATTAATTGGCAATATCTCACGCTTTTGAAAAATACTTTTGCCAAAAACACTTTTACTAACATTTGTATTTCTATTTATAACATATAAACTATCTGAACAATCAAAAGATAAATAGCTGATACTATCTTGATTATCTATAAATACATTATTTAAAAAGCCATAATAATTTTTGCGATAAATTTCAGGGTAAATAATTTTAGCAAATGATAATTTGTTTGTTAGTATAGAAATTTTTCCAATAATTTTTTGATTATAAAAGCCTTTGTTGCTTGGCGAATATTCCATACTATAAACTCCACCAATAATTTCATTAGTTTTATTATCAAAATAGATATGGGAGCCAGCAATGTTAGAAAATTGGCACTTTCTATACTGTATACTATCCAATTGGTTTATCGGTATAATTTTTTTTAGCTTTTGTTTTTCAACAAACAAAATAGCTTCATTAAGGAGAATAAATAAAGAATCTCTGCCATTAAAGCAATATGAATGAATATCTCCAAAAGCAGAGATTTCTTTATTTAGATGGTGAATATTTATAGAATCTATGAGGATACATTTATTTAAATCATAGATGTAAAAAGCTTCTTTGTTAAAACAGGAAAAATATTCCATTGAAGTTTGATTAAAATAGGAGTATAAGCTGCAATCTCCATTTGATGGAAACTTTATTATGCTTGTTTTTAGGTGTACTTTTTCTTTTTTCTCACCTACTGAGCAAGATGTTAGCGTAATTAAACCAAAGAGTACAATAAATAATGCTACTATATTTAACAAACATTTCATATAAAATATTTTCTATTATTACAAAAATTAATTCAAGTTATAAATAAATCTCACGCTATTATCTTGTTCTACTGTTTTAATAACTGCTCTCATTTCATCTGGACTTTGACTATCATCACCATCATCTTGATATAACTGTGTAACAGCTTTACAACTTTTTGCCTTTCGGCATTTACCATTAAATTGGTTTGCACACATAATTCCCCAACGTCTATTAGCAATGCAAGCAAAATAACCATAATAACCACCCATAGAATTAGTTGCATCTAATTCTGTTTGTGCTTGTTCGTTAGTAATAAAATGCCCATTTGTTAATCTTTCTATTTGATAATTTTCATAACCTCTATCAGTATTAGATGTATTAAAATTAGTAGTACTTGAAAAATTTGCAAGTTGGTCAACAGTACAATATAAAGGTGTCCAAGTTGTCAAATCTGTTTGTTGTCCATCAACAATGTTTATTACTTTTTTGTAAACACAACCACTTCCAAGATTTGAGCTATTAGCATCATCAAGTTGAACAAGTGGAACTTTCCCATTTTGAATCGCATTAAACGACTCTAAAAGCGGGTCGGTAATTTTAAATGCTGAAACTCCTTTTAAATCTTGTTCCAAACTCAACATTACATTCACAATGTCTTCTGCTGAGACAGAGGAAGGATTTGTACTTTGATAAGCAAATGCTTTATAGTCTGTACCTAAATATGCAGTACAAACTACTGTTGTGGAAGATACTTCTGAAGCAATAAAACCCAATAAATCGTTATCGCTATTTGCATCTACTGTAGGGGCTAATACATAGTCTTCCTCACCCTCTTCTCTTGCAGCAACATTACCTTTTTTCATAACAATGGATTTATCCCAATTTGGATAACCATATTTTTTAACGAATTTTTCTATATCACCAAACTTGTTTGTTTGTTGAATATATTGTACTAATTTTTTAACAGCAGGTTTTGTTTGTGCAGTTGTTTTAAAAAATTTTGCTGATACTTCGGCATTTTGGTCATTACCTACTCCTTTTTTGCAACTAATAAAAACCGTTGTACCTAAAATTGCCACTAAGGCAAACATACTTATTACTTTTTTCATTTTTGTTTTATTAAAAGATGTTTTTAAAATACCTAACCTAACACCATAGGTTTATTATTCTTGGCGTTGTGTTTTAACGTATTTCACAATTTACGGTTTCCACTTTTATGCAACTTGTACAATTGGCTGTTTATTTTTAAAATACCAAAGTAGTATCGCTTATTACCAGCGTTCTTTTTTCTTTTTCTTTGAGTGAATTAGGAATTAATGTCTCGCATTACGTAGCTATTGTAAATATCAGCGTAAAAAAAGCTGTCATTTTAAGTTAGCTCAAAATATTATTTATAGTATTTTGAGCTCTATAGCTTCATAAGTTGTTATCTCCTTAATAACTTTGTGCATTATAGAAATGTTATTTTCAGTTATCACACGTAAAGGGATTTTCCCGAATCCATTATTATAAATTTCGTCAAAACTGATGTATGGATTTGTGCACGAATAAAAAAAATTTGAAAGATAATATGTAACATTTGCCTGCTCAATTGTATTAAAATATTTTTCATCTGTTTTTGAAAAAACAATATTGGTAGCCTTTATACAATTAGTGCCTAAAATAATGATACTGTCTGCTAAATTTATTTTTTTATCTTTTAAATGAAATTTTAAGCTATCGGTTGTAGTTATACTTAAAAAAAATGGTTTTTGGCGACTTTTGCTAAAAAATGCAGATGTTCCACTTATTAAGTTGTCTGTATGTTTACTTATTGTATCTCCATTATAAATTTTTTCAATTGTTGAATCTGAAAAAGATACTTTGCACAATTCTTCCTTATTTTCAGACTCGTCAGATTGTGTTGTTATTTTATAAACAATATAACCTTTGAAATTTTTTTGTGCTACGCATTGCGTAGCACAAAAAAATAATAGAAACATTAATTTTAACAGGTTTAAACACATATTTTTTTATTTTATCGTGATGATGCTAACCAAGATGCATAAGCTGCGTCAGTATTAGCGTGTTGAGCTGCGATAGATGGCTTTACGTGGTCGTTTTCTGTTAAATCATAATAAGTTAAAATCCAGCATCCCAAGTCAACTGCTTGAGCATAGGTTAAATGCCAACCACCTCTTGCAGTTGTTGTATATTGAGTATTGCTGCTGTGAGAAATTCCATCCCAAAGATTATAGCTTGAATAGCCTATTTCTAACATCATAAATAATGATAGTTTTTTAGACTTAGGCAAGTTATTTTCTGCAACAATTTGTGCCTCAAATTCAGAAATACTTTCTCTACTTGGTGCAGAAGCATTCTCAGGAAATAAGATTTGTAAAGCACTTGAACAATAACTACTCGAAGTTTCTGTACCTGCAAAATCTGCAATTATTTTTGTTTTTAATTCTTGCAAAGTATTTTCCTCATACTTTTTGTTAGCTACTTCTGTTCTCATATAATCAGAACTTTCAATGCCACTCCCAAAGAAATCATTAAAATGGTTATTTAAAAAATTTCTTTGTTCAGTTTCAGAACTTGTAGAAAAATTTAGATTTTTATCAATATCAAGTAAACTTTTGTTGTGTTCACTTCCTTCTTCTTTGGCAAGCTCTAATAGTTCTAAATCTGTCCAATCTTCAAAAGTGGATTCTGTGTTTAATCCACGAGCTAAATTTTTTGAGGAATTATTTAACTTGCCGTAAAATTTAGACCTTTGTGTATCTGAAATTGCTTCGGTACTACTTTTTTTGCAACCTATAAAAACAGTTGCAGCTAAAATTGCTACTACGGAAAACAGGCTTAATACTTTTTTCATTTTTGATTTATTAAAAGATGTTTTGAAAATACCTAACCTAACACCATAGGTTTATAATTGTTGGCGT
Source organism: Chitinophagaceae bacterium (assembly GCA_025363355.1). Lineage (GTDB taxonomy): Bacteria > Bacteroidota > Bacteroidia > Chitinophagales > Chitinophagaceae > CAIVPM01. Next base: position 5,988 of record JANYEB010000033.1, read on the forward strand.
TGTGTTTTAACGTATTTCACAATTTACGGTTTCCACTTTTATGCAACTTGTGCAATTGGCTGTTTATTTCTAAAATTACCAAAGTAGTATCGTTTATTACCAACGTTCTTTTTTCTTTTTCTTTGAGTGAATTATGAATTAATGTCTCGCATTACGTAGCTACTGTAAGTGTTACTGTATTTTGCAATAACGAGACGAACTTAATAAATTAAAAATAGCCACGTGGCTATTTTTTTATGATTTTTTATTTTTTGAAACTCAATGTAGTAAGGGGTTTTAGAGGTCGAGTAGCCACGTGGCTATATTTTGTCAAAAATTTTTACCATTGGTGGTTGATAAATACGCAAAAATTTTGCTATGCCAAGATTAACTGCAATGCTTATTAAATCAGTGTGTGTTTCAGCACTTAATTTTTTATAAAGTGTTGAAACGGTTGATTTAACTAAAGCCTCACTAATATTTAATATTTCGGCAATATCTTTTCTTTCAAAACCAGCTGCATTTAATTGCAAATATTTTATTTCAACATCATTTAAAAAACTGCCATTTTTTAATATTAGTTGTTTTGTACTGGGTCTGTTTTTAAATTTTTTTCCATCATCATCAAGCATAATATCTATAAAACCTTTATTTGTGCTATAGATTTGATTTAAGGCATTCTCAAATATATTTTCATCTTTATAAACTTGTTTTGCAAGTGCGTTATTTAACATTAGTTTTGATAGAAACCCATCACCACCCTCTGAAAAAAATTCACCAACAACAATTCCATCAGTGTGTGAAGAGAACCCAACTATTTTAATATTCGGGAATAGCCACTTGCAAATAATTGTACAAAGTAGCCCATCGCAACAAGGCATTTGCATATCCATTAATATTAGTTGTGGTAGTTTTATTGCTCGTGTTAATTGAAGAATAAGGTCTCTGCCACTTGTTGCTTTAAATGACACTTCAAATTTATTTGTTTGTTGTACTGCTTTGGTTATACTTTTTCTGTAATCTTCTATATCTTCTGCGAATGCAATTTTGATTTTGGTTGGCTTCATAAACAATTGGTATTAAATACTTGCAACTTCAAAAACGTAACGATTTTATTATTATTGTACGTGGGTGGTGGTGGGTATAGGTGTTGGGGGTTGGGGTGCTGCCCTATGTTTTATTCTGTTGGTCAATTGAATTACTACTGCTGACAGAAGCGTAGGTTTTGCAGCTCTTTTGCAAGGCTGGTTCTCGGTTTTTGCCTTGCAAATGTGCTGCAAAGTGGCGTTGGCTGTTGATGTTTTGTTCTATCGTTCAAGAGAATTCCGTCTGCCCCATAGCAGTCAAGCAACATAGCAGCTAACGAAAAAGGCTTGGCGTTTGTTGGGGAATTAGAATTCCGTCTGCCCATAACTGAAGCCCAATAATTGCAATATTGCTGATGTTTTATTCATAAGCCAAATTTATAACGTCCTGCCCGAACTGAAGCACAATAAAGAACGAATGTTGAGGCAATATTCGTCAAGCCCCAATAATGCCAAACCTAATGTTGGTGGCAGTATTATGTAGCAAAGTATTTTATTTTTCCACCAATATGTATTTTGTCAAAGTCAAAGTAATCACGTTTTGATTTCGGAAGATACAAATGGTCTCCAACAAATTCTAACAATCCTAAGTCTTCGATATTTGTACCCCTCAAATTTAAAATACCGCCTACTTTTTTCAATTTTGATAATGTTCGTATTGGAAATCCTCTAAGTAAAAGACTACCTCCAATTTCTTCAATTTCATTTAAGTCAATAAGATTTGAACTTGGGTCGTGATAGGAAATCCATAATGAGCCATTAACTTTCTTTAGCTTTCCGAATGAAGATATTGAAGTATTTGAAAGTCCTAAAGTCCCATCAATTTCTACGATATTTCCCAATGATAATATTTTGTGTTCCTTTCTAATCGTTACAGAGCCAGGAATTCTCCCAAAAGCTAAAGCGAAAATTGTTGCGTCATTGTCATACTCATTAATCTTTAAAATGAAAGGCAAATTATTTATGCTTGGATATTTTTCTAAATCTTCTATTTTGTCAATTCTAACAGAAGTTGTGTCATATATGTAGTCAATTATTGTGTCGATAAACTCACTGTTAGTTAAGTTGAACTTGTCTCTTTGTGGTTGAAATGGCAAATAGCTAAAACCTGAATTTGTATCAGTTTCATTTGTCTCGATATCAAATGTCAAACTGAATTTATATATTGGTTTTAACTTAATTCCTTCTGTATCGAAAGTCTTATAAATATTTTGTGTCAAGTCATCCATTTACAAAGAATACGTTGTGTCAAAAAATATTGCCACCAACGAAAAAGGCTTGGCGTTTGTTGGGGAATTAGTATTCCGTCTGCCCATAACCGAAGCCCAATGATTGCAATATTGCTGATGTTTTATTCATAAGCCAAATTTATAACGTCAAGCCCGAACTGAAGCACAATAATGAACAAATGTTGAGGCAATATTCGTCAAGCCCCAATAATGCCAAACCTAATGTTGGTAGCAGTTTTATTGTCCTCATTATTTGTCTTACCAGAATTTCCACCACCTTTTTCTTGTAGTTTTTTTTCTGTATCCATTTCCACTTTTTTCTAAGTCCTCTTTTGGAAGAGTTTGTCCAAGAATGCTGTTAAAAACTGAAAATGAAGTTCTGTCAAATTCTTCATTTGTTAGAATTTTTCCTCCAAAGTCATCCAATAATTTTTCTATGTCAACCAAGCCAAAATCTTTTGCTCTCCATTTTGGGGTTACTCCATCGTCTGAAAAAATATTTGGATTTGCACCTGCATCAAGAAGTATTTTTACGAAGTCAATGTCTCCTCCAAAAACAGCCCAATGTAAAGCTGTGTGTCCCAAAGTATCAAGTTCATTTAATTCAACTTTTAACTCAATCAGTTTTAAGGCATAGTCATAGTCAGATTCTAATGCAGCTTTATGTATTTGATATTTCTCCACTAGTTTTTTACTATAAATTATTGTATGCAAAGTTCCTGCGAATAAATAGAAGTGAAACTTATCTTGAATTTTATCATTTGTCCAAAATACGTTTTGTCTGTTTGCAATCATTGCAAAAACGGCTCGTCAAAAATTGCTACCAACGAAAAAGGCTTGGCGTTGTTGGGGAATTAGCATTCCGTCAGCCCATAACCGAAGCCCAATGATTGCAATATTGCTGATGTTTTATTCATAAGCCAAATTTATAACGTCAAGCCCGAACTGAAGCACAATAAAGAACAAATGTTGAGGCTATATTCGTCAAGCCCCAATAATGCCAAACCTAATGTTAGCTGCATACCCTTCTTTTGAGTTGTCGAGTTTTGTCAATTAACAACATTTGTCGCCTGCTTGAATTGGTGGACATTTTACTGTTCCATAACTACAAAATACGCAACAGTCCCCTTGTTTTGGTTTAAGTCTTGTCTTGCAACTCTCACACTCATAGAAAAACATACAAGAATCTGTTGGCATAATTTCATCTTTTATGTGTCCGCAATTTGGGCAAGTAATTGTTGATTTAAGTTCAACTGTCTTGCCATTATAAGTTGTACAAGTATCACAAGTTCCATTCATTTTGTTTCGTTTATAGTTCCAAATTGTTGCTATCAGAAGTCCAAACATACCAGTATAAAGAAAATATAGCCAGTTGTCTGTGTCGTTAAAGTGGTAAGCATAAAAAATTAAAAGTCCGCTTGGAATGGCTACTAATAAAGGGTAAAAACATTGATGTCTGCGATATGAAATATAAAGTCCAACAAGTGAAACCAAAACCATTCCTTGAAATAGCCACATTGTCCAACCACCAAAAAGTTCTGCACTTCCAAGTCCAAATGCAGATGCTACAAATGCAAAAAGTGGAAAGCAACAAGGCGAAAGTAGTGCAGTTAGGAAAAGTCCTGCTGTACCAAATTTGTCTATGTTACTTGTTAATTTCATACTCTTTTTTGTCATTAAATTTTGGTCAAACAGGGTTGCAGCTAACGAAAAAGGCTTGGCGTTT
>JANYEB010000048.1 GCA_025363355.1 Chitinophagaceae bacterium
TTTTGACTAAGTTATAATAACTTGTAAATATACATCTGAAATTTTAATTTTAAAATTAGACATCCACAGAAGCATTCCTGAGTTATTATTAGATAATACTGATAGAAACAGAACTTCCCCATTTGCATTTACTGGAAATAAATTTGAGTTTAGAGCTGTTGGTTCAACTGCAAACTGTGCTAGTCCAATGACTGTTTTAAACGTTGCTATGGCACAAACTTTAAAAACATTTAAAGTTGATGTTGATGCTGCCATTGCAAAAGGGGAGAAGAAGGAAATTGCTATTATTCAAGTGCTTCAAAAATATATTGTAGAAAGCAAAAAAGTATTGTTTGAAGGTGATGGTTACAGCGAAGCTTGGCATCAAGAAGCTGCAAAACGTGGCTTACCAAATGTACCAACTACACCACTTGCATTAGATGCAATGGTTACAGAAAAAGCGTTCAAGTTATATGAAGGAAATAAAGTTTACACGCATTCTGAGCTTGAAGCAAGACACGAAATTGAACTAGAAAAGTATATCAAAAAAGTTCAAATTGAAGCAAGAATTATGGGCGATTTAGCATTAAACCATATTATTCCTGCTGCAATAAAATATCAAAATAAATTATTAGAGAATGTAAATGGATTAAAAGCTCTTGGATTACCTGAAGCTTCTTATGCAATTCAGTTAGATATTTTAACACAAATTAGTGGTCATTTACAAATCATCTATACAAAATGTCACGATTTAGTTGAAGCTAGAAAAGTAGCTAATAATATTGAAGATACAAGGTCCAAGGCAATTGCATATTGTACTTCAGTTAAAGAAGCATTCTTCGATGATATCCGTTACAACGTTGACAAATTAGAGAATTTGGTAGATGATGAATATTGGACTTTACCAAAATACAGAGAACTATTATTCTTGAAATAGGCATCTTAGCAAGCAATCGACATAAAACTAAGCCTTCGAGCAATCGAGGGCTTTTGTTTAACAATTAAACCCTGACTACTATGAAACAATTACGTATCAAACTTGCAATTCCATTTGCTTGTTTAGCATTTATTGCAGTTTTAGCTTTATTTTTTTCGGGAAGTCATTCACAAAAAGATACCAATGTTTATAACCAAGCCGATATGGTTTGGATTATTGTTGCCACGGCTTTGGTGTTTTTAATGACGCCAGCTTTAGCATTTTTCTATGGTGGAATGGTGCACAGAAAAAACGTTTTATCCACAATGATAAAAAGCGTTGTTGCTGCTGGAGTTGTGAGTATTCTTTGGATTGTAGTAGGTTATAGTCTTTGTTTTGGAGAATCTATTAATGGAATTATCGGCAATCCATCTACGCACTTTTTCTTTAAAGATGTTATTGGTAATAAGCCTTGGGTAGGAGCTCCAACCATACCAATGTTACTGTTTTCATTGTTTCAATTAATGTTTGCCATCATCACACCAGGTTTAGTAGTGGGTGCTGTAGCAGAGCGAATCAAATTTGCATCTTACATACTTTTTATAGTATTATTTATTTTATTGGTTTATGCTCCTTTAGCACATTGGAGCTGGCATCCAAATGGATTTTTAGCTAAAATGGGATGTTTAGATTTTGCAGGAGGAACAGTTGTTCATATTTCTGCTGGTTGTGCTGCATTGGCAGGTGCATTGGTTTTAAAAAGAAGAAAATCTCACCTTGAACAAAAAGAAATTCCACCAGCTAATATTCCTTATGTTCTAATAGGAACAGGGTTGCTTTGGTTTGGATGGTTTGGCTTTAATGCAGGCTCTGCCTTAGCAGCAAACACTATTGCTATTTCATCTTTTGCAACAACTAATACTGCTGCTGCTGCTGCTGGTTTAAGCTGGATGTTTTTTGATGTAATGAAAGGAAAGAAACCATCTGTATTGGGCTTTTGCATTGGTGCTGTAGTAGGCTTGGTTGCCATTACACCAGGTGCAGGGTATGTAAGTATTCCTCACAGTATTTTTATTGGTTTCTTTACTGCATTGATTTCAAATATTGCAGTTTATATTAAATCTAAAACAACTTTAGACGATACTTTAGATGTTTTTCCTTGTCATGGTGTTGGTGGAATTGTTGGTATGTTAATGACAGGAATCTTTGCGTCGAAAGCTATTAACGATGCTGGAAATGATGGTTTATTTTATGGTAATTCCAGTTTCTTTTTTACACAAGCAAAAGGAATGCTAATAGCAGTAGCTTATAGCTTTACTGTTTCTTATCTTATTTTTAAATTTATCAATTTTGTATTGCCAATTCGTGTGAGTGAACAAGAAGAAGAAGATGGGTTAGATTCTTCTCAACACAACGAAAAGTATTCTCAAGGAACTTTATTAGTAGGAGAGAAGGAAGTTATGAGAGATTAGGTTTGTTTACTCATAAAAAAGGCTTCGCAATTGCAAAGCCTTTTTATTAAACATATTAAAAACTATTTCTCCATCAGATTCTTTAAATTAGCTAGCCCAATTTCAAAATCCTTGCCACACATATCATCTGCACTAACAAATAATAGCATTAAATTCATTGGATAAGGCATTCTACTTTTAAAACCCCATTCTACTTTAGTTTGATTACTACTTGCATCTGCAAAAGTTATAAAAGACTCTGAATTTACCTTAAACGGCTTAATAAATCTTAAAGCATAATCAATTCTATTGCCCTCATCTATTTTAAGAATTTCCTGGTTGCCTTCACCAACATCTTTATTGCCTACCCAAGCAGAAATAAAACCCACCGTTCCATCTGTTCCAGTGTATGTTTTTTTCATATTGGGATCCATACTTGCCCATTTGCTAAAGTTGTCTTGATTTTTTAAAAGCTTTACATAAGCAAATACTTCTTGGCGTGATTTGTTGATAATAACTTCTTTTGTAACATTAATATCTTTTTTTACAAAAGCAGCAATAAGTAACAGTAATAAAATTAGGACAAGAATTACCAGTCCGACAATTTTTAAAATTTTCATTTTGTTTTTAGTTTTGTGATTATAAAATAAAAAAGCAGGTTATCAAAAATAACCTGCTTTTTTATTAATTACATTAATTTCTTACCAAATTTTAATTCTCTTTTCTGGAGCAACATACATTTTATCGCCTTCTTTAACATTAAACGCTTTGTAAAAAGGTTCAAAATTCATTAAAGGAGCCAATACTCTGTACATTGGCGGAGAGTGTGGATCTGTGTTGATTCTTTGACGAATAGATTCATCTTTTTGTTTATTTCTCCATATTTGAGCATAAGAAATAAAGAATCTTTGATCCGGAGTAAAGCCATCAATTTTAGTTGTATCCTGACCTTGTTTAGTCATTTTGAATGCCTCATAAGCAATAGCAATACCACCAATATCTGCAATATTTTCTCCAACAGTTAAAGCACCTTTAACGTGTAAAGAGTCTAACATTGTGAAAGTATTATAAAGATCAATAACTGCTTTTCCTTTTTCTTTAAACTTAGATTCATCATCTTTAGTCCACCAGTTTTGCATATTACCATCTTTGTCATATTGTGCACCTTGATCATCAAAACCATGTGTCATTTCATGACCAATTACCATTCCTATACCACCATAATTAATAGCATCATCAGCATTTAAATCAAAGAAAGGAAACTGAAGAATACCAGCAGGGAAAACAATCTCATTGAAAGTTGGGTTATAATAAGCATTAACAGTTGAAGGAGTCATTCCCCACTCAGTTCTATCAACTGGTTTGCCCACTTTACTTGCTTGGAAATTGTATTCGTTTTTACTACACTCAACAAGGTTGTTAAAGTATTGATTTTTGTTGATTTTTACTTTACTATAATCTTTCCATTTGTCAGGGAAGCCAATCTTTTTAAGGAAGGTATGAAGTTTATCTTTAGATTTTTGTTTAGTTGCTTCGCCCATCCAATCTAATTTAGAAATACGTGCTTCAAATGCTTTTTGAAGATTGTTGATTAACTCTAACATTCTTTTTTTAGCATCTTCTGTAAAGTATTTCTTTACATATAACTGACCTAAAGCTTCACTTAAATTACCATCAGTTGCAGAAATTATTCTTTCCCAACGAGGCTTTAATTGTTTTTTGCCACCTAAAGCTTTACCAGCATAATCAAAGTTTGCATTTACAAAATCACTACTAAGTGCTGCAGAAACTTCATTCAATAAATGTGCTTTAAGATATAATTTCCAAGTATCAATTGATGTTGCAGTTAACAAAGCATTGATATTAGCAAAGTGCTTAGGCTGGCCTATGTTTAAAGAATCAGACTTAATCTTCATTCCTGTTAACAAGCTCATCCAGCCAATATTTGGCATTGATTTATCAAGAGCAGTAACAGCCATTTTATTGTAGTTTGTTTGAGGGTCTCTCAATTCTACATTTGTTAAATGTGCTGCAGCAATTTGTTTTTCTAGGTTATAAACTGCTTCAATGTTTTTTGCAGCAGTTGCAGCATCTGTACCTGTTAAAGTAAACAACTTAGTTAAATAAGTTTGATATGCACTAATGATAGCAAGTGTTGCAGGATCGTTCTTGAAATAATAATCTCTATCAGGCAAACCCAAACCACCTTGATAAAACGAAGGCAGGTTCATTGCACTATTCTTTTCATCGGCACCAATTTGTAAGCCAAATATAAAGTTAGAACCTTCTGTGCTAGATTCAGCAATAAACTGCATTACACCTTTAGCATCGGCAATTGCATCAATCTTTTTTAAATAAGGTTTTACAGGCTCGTAACCTAGTTTTTCAATAGCAGCAGAATCCATTCCTGAAGCATAAAAATCTGCCACTTGTTGTTCAATGCTACCATCTTTTTGAGGGGCTTTAGCAAGGTCTGTAAAAATGGTTTTTAAATTGTCTTTCGTTCGGTTATAAATGTCTAAAAAAGCTCCAGTTCCACTTTCTGTTCCAGGAATAACAGTGTTTTTAAACCATTTACCATTAACAAACATATAGAAGTTATCTGTTGGTTTAACAGTACTATCCATATTGGCAACAGTAAGGAATTGTTGTGTTTCTTTTTTCTCTGTTTTGCAAGCTGTAATTGCTAGCATAGCAAAACCAATTGGCAAGATTATCTTTCGCATATTTAATATTTTGAGACGTGAAAGTAAGGGATTGAGCAGAACCAAATATCTTTTTACATAGACGGATTTGCAAATGATGGGTTTTAGTGAGTGGAAGCCTCGAATTTGTGTTTAAATTTATCTAGCATTTGCTGTGGCATTGTGGTTCTTGCTTTGGTAACAGCATCAACCAAATATAAAACAACTTTGCCTATGGTTAATAGGGTGCCTTCTGCATTATAGACTTCGTGATGGAATTCCATTTTGTGTGCGATGGGTAATTCTCTCAGTATTGCTTTTACAGTTAATAAATCATCGTAATGTGCTGGGCGAAGAAACTTAATTTGTATATCTACAATAGGCATCATAATACCCAATTCTTCTATTTGTTTATAAGTAAAACCGAAAGATCTGATACATTCTGCTCTTGCTACTTCAAAATACTGAGCATAATTGCCGTGATATACCACATTCATTTGGTCGGTTTCGGCATATCGAACTCTGATGTTGGTTTGTGTTTCTATCATTAGAAATTTTTGGCGAAAGTATATAAAGCAAACTAATATCGCTCTGGTTGAAACTTAGGATTTTGCAAAAACTCTTCATCAGTCAATGTTTTAAGAAAAGCAATCAGATTGTTTTTATCTGCTTCGCCCAAAACAATTTTCTTTTTTAGTTGTTTTGATAAAGTTGGATTCTGATGAATATCTTCGGTATAATGAAACAACACCATCTGCAAATTAGGAAACCTGCCATCGTGCATATAAGGATAGGAGAGTTCTACATTTCTTAAACTGGGTACTTTAAACTTGAACGAATCGTTTGGATTTTGAGAAATCTTTGCTCTGCCAATATCATTTAAAAACTTGTCGGTTGTAAGTCCATTATTTTCAAATTCATTATTAGTAAACAAAGGTTCAGTGTGGCAGCTTGCACAGTTTTGTTTAAACAGGTTATATCCCTTTAATTCATTTTCTGTAAAACTATACCCAGTTTCTTTTCTTATTACCTTATCGTATTTACTATTAGCACTAATTAAAGTAACCATAAACTGTGCAATGGACTTTAAAGTATGTTCACCAGTTGCATTGCTATCGTTAAATGCTTTGTAAAAAAGCTGTTTGTATTTGTTGGATTGTTGCAGTTTGCTAACAACGTTTTCAATGGTTTCATCCATTTCATCGTGATTGCTAATAGGTGCTAATGCCTGCATATCTAACTGATGCACTGCACCATCCCACATAAAATGTTTATTCCACGCAAGGTTCATTAATGCAGGTGCATTACGAACCCCAATTCTGTTATCAATACCGTGGCTTACATTATGATCAGTATGAGTAAATGCTGTATAAGATAAATGACAACTTGAACAAGAAATAGTATTGTCTTTTGAAAGAATAGGATCGTAGAACAAAGCCTTACCCAAAGCAATTTTATCGGCACTTAAAGGATTATTTGAAAAATCATAAACTGGCTTGGGGAAGTTCTTTGGCACAACAAACAAATCGTCTATCGTTTTAAAAGAAAGAACAATGATTATTAATGCTGATATGACAAATAGTTTCTTCATTTAGTTTATTGAGAAAATGCCTGCAGCTTGCTTCGATAATTCAACAGCAGTTTTACTAGGTGTCATTATCATATTGGTTTTACCTAATCCAACTTCAGCAAGAAACTTTGCAACGTCAACATTAATGATTATCGCTTTATTATTACTAACATCGAGCTTTATTGTTTGCAGACTATTATTAGGATAAGAGAATCCACCTAAATGAAATTCAAAGCCATTGTTGCGGGTATTGCAAAGATTGCTTATGCCTTCTAATTTAAAGTTGATATAACCACTATGCCAAGCCCAATACATACCTTTTGTTGGGTCTAATGCACCACCCAAAGCACCTTTGGCATTGGTGGCACTATCAATACCTAAATTAAATTTAATATTGTTGAAAGCCTTATTGGGAAATGCTTTCAGGTTGATAAAATAACTATTGGTATCGCTAGCATCAATTAAATGATAACTATTCTTTTCGGTATAAACAAGTTCTTTATCATTGTATAGTTGAATTGCCGATATGTAGAATTTAAGTTTAGTAATTTGTGTACTATCTTTAAGAATGTAGAATAGATTGAAACTCTCATTAAGCTTTAGTTCTTGTTGCTTAACAATAGGCTTAAACTTTACCAAAAACTCATTGGTTTGTGCATTCAGTTTAATGCCAATAAATAATACCAGTAAAATAATGCTATGCTTCATTGTTAGGTTTAGACGATTGTTTTATTGAATACCTTTTCTATAATATATCCTCACTTTATAATGTACCAGAATAATTGCATAGATTTAGAATCGTGCTGTCATTGCGAAGGTTCTTGCCTGAAGCAATCTATTTAAATGACAAATAAGATTGCTTCGTTGGGTACGAACCCAATCTCGCAAAGACAATCAACAACTAACTTACCTCCTCTCTGCTTTACTCACTTCAAACATAATACTATTGTAAATACCTGTGCCTAGTATCTCAGCACCTTTTGCATTTAAATGCGTATAATCTTTAGCAGCCAATTGTGGCTTTCCATTAGCCCAAGAAACCATACTATTATATCCTCCCATACTATTATATGTATTAAAAAAAGCCATACCTCCATCAAAAGCAATGCGTTCTTGCGTAGCAATTAAACTATCCATTCCAATTGCAGTATGTGTGCCATTGGTATATTTAAAAGATTTATCAGCAGCACTAATCAACAAAAAATCTGTACCACTAAAACAACGTTTCAACTTAGTAATAGCTGTTAACATAGCTTTATAATACCAGTTAAAGTTAGTGTTGTTGGGATGGTTCAACACATTTACCCCATACTGCATAATAATTAAATCGTAGGGTTGTGTGTTAGCGATTAACTTTAAAAAGCTTGAATCAATATTATTAAACTCAAAACCACCTGCACCTCTAAAAGAAAAATTATCAACAATCACCCCATCATTGGTTTCAAACGAAAGACCATAAAGTGGGAACGTAGCGTCTGACACTTCTAGTTTAAGATTGCTTTTGTACGAGCTATCAATTAAAAAACGATTGAATGGTTGATTAGGTTTCAGGCTATTGAAAATAGCGTTTACAGCTATTTGACCACTACCTGGCTTATAGCCAGTTAATAGATATTTTTTTAAAGGAGTTGATTTGTAAGTATAAGTTTTATCTTCAGCATCCATCCAATTATAACCACCAGCAAAAAAGGTTTTGCCCGATAAGTATAATGGTGTAATAGATATTTTGTTTCTAAAATTGCTCTCGTGCCATTTAACAGAGAACGTATGTTTAACAGTAGTTCTAAACCCAGCCACTGGCGATGTTATTGGCACAAAACCCACACCACTGCCACCAAAATAAGCCTGCAATAGCTTGCGTAGGGTTTGAGAAACCAAATCGCCCTCAATCATACTATCGCCCAAATATGCAATACGAATTTTGCCTTTCTTGTTTTTCTTTAAAGCAATCAATTTTTTAATAAAAGCATCAGCCACAATTTGGCTGGTATCTGCATTAAAATTGGTGAGCCTGTTAGCTGTGGTAAAATGCTGAAAGCTTTTATTGCTGCTATCTATATTGGGCAATTTAACAGCAGTGGTATCTTTTATTAAAGTATCTAGTGCAGGGGTTTGTGCAATAGTTTTGCTGCTATCATTTGGCTTCACCACATCGCTAATAATGCTAACATTTTGCAATATGGGAGCATTGATTTTATTAATATACACAAACAACGACATAGCCAACAAACAGCCTGTTGACAGCAATACAAATTGTAATACTTTTTTATTTTGATTCATTGTGTGGTAGCAGCTACAAAATAAGTCTGTTTTATGGAATGAGAAAGTTTTGTTTTTAGATAGAAATATTTTTTTAAATAAAATTCCTTAAATTTTTATTAATTTAAAAAAAATCATTACTTTCGACATTAGAACAACGTAGTCAATGCGATACGCTTTAAAATATCATCCATTTATCAAGTGCCACACAACAAAATGCTGGCATATAAAAGTATTTGTTTACAAAATACTTTTCATATTCACAACACCAATTATTAAATGCTTTTGGGTTTGGCTAAGCTTTAAAAAAAGCAAACCTAACTTGGTTTATGCAAAAAGGCTTTTGGTTTTGTG
>JANYEB010000056.1 GCA_025363355.1 Chitinophagaceae bacterium
TTCAACAAAGTGAATTAGTTTATACAGATATACATTACTATTTTATTGAAAAAAATTATGTAATTCATACTTATTGGTTAGAAGATGTTACCAGTATTTGTAGTTTGATAAAATTCTTTGGCTATATCAGCATTTGTCCAATTATATAGGTATTTAAAAAAATAAATAACTTAAGCTGGTATAGTTAAAATAAAAAGAGGCTGCCCTTTTAAGACAGCCTCTTTTACTATTTACCACCAGCCATTCTACAACTACACAATTGTAGAAGCTATTGTTACCGGACTTATACCGCTTGCCCCAGCCGAATTAATATACACTGCTGCAACTTGAACATTTTTTAAAGCAGGTAAACCTGTATAAGTTACAATATGCTTGGTGCTGTTAATAATTAAAGCAGTGGTGCCGTCGGGTACAGTTATTACTCCGTTTTGAATCGTTACATTCAACGGAGCATCCACCACCAGCAAAAAGCAGTAATTTCTAACATTTGCTTTACCCTTTACATTCACTTTCATAACACCACCAGACATTGCAGTGCATACAGGAGCTTCAGGGTCTTCTTGCACGGCAACCCTTGCCCTTGAAACATCTGCTGTGCTTTCAAAACCTGCACTGTGAATAATGGTTGAATCCTCCTTTGCAATTTTAGATACATAATCTGCCTGTGTTTGCAAATTTTCATCTAAATCATTTGCCGATTTTTTAAGCTCATCTTTAGCTACAGGACCATTTTTGCGGTTAGCCCAAGCATTTTCTACCCTTGCTGCTGCTTTTTCCATATTGCCCAAAACAATATCGGGGTTCGGAAAATTGGCATTGCCTGTCATTGCAGTTACAGTGCCTCTAGCAATACCTGCCATTTTTAGTGGTGTTTCTGTTTGCCACGTAACGCGGACTTTAATTTTTTTAGCCATTTTTAGTTGCAAGAAAGTTTTTAAGCAAACCAACATATTTACTAGCTTTCTTAACCCAAAAATAAAAACCGATTATTAAATAAAAAAGCACTTTAACAATTCATTTTTAATGAATTGTTAAATAGATATTGCTGCAAATAATTTAACAATATCTAGTAAAATAAAATATTACAATTGCAACACTGCACAAAAAAGTGTTGTTTAAGCATTATCAAAAGTGATGTATTAATTACTAACGTTACCCACCAAAAACTCATAAAAATTAAAATATTTTTTGCTTTTAAAAGATGTTTATTTTTTTTTTAAGAAGACCAGAAATCTTTAAACAAATACCGGAAGCTTTAAAGAAGTGTAGAAAGCTTTAAAGAAGCGTAGAAAGCTTTGAAGAAGTATAGAAAGCTTTAAAGAAGTGTAGAAAGCTTTGAAGAAGTATAGAAAGCTTTAAAGAAGTGTAGAAAGCTTTTGAGAAACGTAGAAAGCTCTAAAGAAGTGTAGAAAGCTTTTGAGAAGTGTAGAAAGCTTTTAAAAAGTGTAGAAAGCTTTAAAGAAGCGTAGAAAGCTTTTAAATTTTTAAAATGATTTTTATTTTTTTTGGTTGACAAGGATTTCTTTTGATTGACAACCAAATTTTTAGAAAAAAATAATTTTAGCAGAATTGATTTTTTTAATTGAAAACATATAATTTCATCACGCAAAACTAACTTACTGTAAGTGAGGGTGGCGAAGCCGTAAAAACAAGTAAAAGTGGGAGAGGAGTGTAGGCAAAAAATACAACTATTGAAATGTACGTAGTTGAAAAAATATTGAAATGTACGTAGTTTTTAAACTACGTACATATTTACAAACATTAATTGAAAAACAATTATTTAGGCTCAAAAAAAATATTTGGCAAAATGGCAACATGCGTATATTTTGAGTTGCCTGCTATGTTATGAGACAGTTTCTACCATTGACAATATTTATCTTTAGTTTTCTCTCTTGTAAGACAAAAACTGAAAGCGTAGTTGCTGAAAACAGCATCCAATTACTTATTCCTGACACCACAAAAAACATACGAGCACAATCAGACTTAGATTACATTGAACATTGCTCTGAAATTGCAAAACAGCTTGGACTTGGAGACTTAAAAAAAGGTGTTGATAGTTTTGAAATCAGATTATGGAATGACTTTTCTTTTGTTAGCACAAATGAACTTTTTATTCTCAAACTGTTAGACACAACTTATAGTATGACTTACTACAGACTTTACTATAGAAGTTACGACTATGACAATGAAAATAGAAACAGACAATGGAATCCATTTAAACAACCAATAGTTGATAGTTGCTTTTCAAAGACTGTGTTATTAAAAAAAGACGACTTGAAAAGTTTAAATTTACAGGAGATTTGGAGTTTATATTCCCAAAGTGAATTAAAAATTCCAGACAGTGTTGGCTTCTCAGATTGTTACACAAATACTATTGAAGTTGCAGACAAAAAACGTTACAAGTTTATGAGCCATCATTGTCCCAATGGATATTTTGAGAAACTCAAACTTAAAGACATAACTAACTTTACAGACTACTTTCAAAAAATACGGATACTTGCAAACAAGAACAATGCAATTATTCGACACAAATATGACTAAACACAGCAGGCAACATTAGGTTTGGCATTATTGGGGCTTGACGAATATAGCCTCAACATTTGTTCTTTATTGTGCTTCAGTTCGGGCTGGACGTTATAAATTTGGCTTATGAATAAAACATCAGCAATATTGCAATTATTGGGCTTCAGTTATGGGCGGACGGAATACTAATTCCCCAACAACGCCAAGCCTTTTTCGTTATGGGCAATACAGAAAACCCTCATTGCTAAGAACAGATAGTAACTGATATTTACAGGATAAGAACATTACAAAATGGAGTTGTTACACAGTGATATTAGTTCAACAATTTTAAAAGGATTTTATACCGTTGCAAATGCATTACCCTTTGGTTTAGACAAAGATTTTTACTGTAATGCCTTGACAATTGAATTGCAACAATTAGGCTTAAAAGTTGAGCATAACAAACAGCAAGAAGTAAAATACAAAGACCAAGCTATTGGACAATTTACTTTTGACTTAGTAGTAAATAATCTATTGTTAGTGCAGGTTTCAACAGACAAAGGTTTTATTGAGACAGAACAAATAGAGTTATCAAAAAACTACTTAAAGCTTACAGAATTTGAAGTATTATTACTTCTTAATTTTGGACTTGATGCAGACCACAAACGAGTTTTTTTGAGCAATAATTACAAGAACAGATAGTGACAGGATATTGACCATTGTAACCATCAATATTTGAAAACAGATAGCAACAGATAGTTACTGAAAACGACCATTAAGTGAAGACCAGGATAGACCACCAAATAGATGTACTGCCCATAACATCAGGTTTGGCGTTATTGGGGCTAGACGTTGTTAACATCAACTTCACTCCGATTTTCAACTTCAGTTCGGGCTTGACGGAATTCTATTAAACTAAACAATATATTTGAACAGCAAACAATAATTGGGCTTCAGTTGTCATCAGAAGGAACATTAAATTCCCCAACAAACGCCAAGCCTTTTTCGTTGGCTGTAATGCTTCCCGACAATGAACTATAAAAATATTTTGACTTCAAAGTTTGACTTTTTACACTTTCTAAAAATCATTCTTATTGAATTCATTTTTATCGTGACTATTTATTATTGTTATGCAATTTTTTCAATGTTGTTTTTTGGAGAAGGAGCAAGTAGTTTTATGTATTCAAAGACTAATACTTTCATTTACTTAGGACTAATTATTCTTCCACCAATAATTTTCAACATAGTTAAATTTTTCAGACATATTAAAAACGGGCAACTTTCAAAATCGAAAAATTACTTTTTATTAGAGACAATTTTAGTAGTTGTATTTATTTGGTTTTTTGTATTTGAAGCTGCTGTGACTTTTTAAAAATTTCAAAGAGACTCAAAGTACAAACGATAATTTATTTAGTCAACAGACTTTATGAAATTGATGATTAAAATGAAACTGTCAGACCTTGTAATATTTGCTTTCAGACAACTTAATCTTACTAAAGGTTTTTAATTTATTTCGACATAAAATGTTTGACCAAAATAGAATAGCACTACAGCCAACATTAGGTTTGGCATTATTGGGGCTTGACGAATATTGCCTCAGCATTTGTTCTTTATTGTGCTTCAGTTCGGGCTTGACGTTATAAATTTGGCTTATGAATAAAACATCAGCAATATTGCAATTATTAGGCTTCGGTTATGGGCTGACAGAATTCTAATTCCCCAACAACGCCAAGCCTTTTTCGTTGGCTGCAACCCATTTGGAAATGGTTTGTATGACAAAATAGACTTAAATGATAGCTCT
>JANYEB010000038.1 GCA_025363355.1 Chitinophagaceae bacterium
GCCTCAATAAAACATTCAACTTTACATTATAAATGAAATCAAATTCTTAACTATTAAACCTAATAGAATAATTAAAGTGCATAGTTTATTTTATATAATAGTGATAACACTAATAATTTGTTGGGCAATTGGTTTTTTTGCATTGAATGCAGGTGTGTTTGTTCACTTATTTCTTGTTTTTGCTGTTGTTATCATTATTACCAAAATCATAAAGGAAGGAGACAAAATACAATAAAATATTATTTAACATTTAAAACCGTTTATTATGAAATTACGCAAAATAAAATTAGGAGCATTGGTAAACAATGCAGCAAATGCAGTTACAGATATCGCAGAAAGTTTTACTGAAACCCGAAAAAGGATTATAGATACAAGCGATCATTATTCAGACGCTTTGCAAAAAAGATTTGATGAAATTGTAGATGCCATTAAAGCAAAACTGGAAAATGGTTACATACAAACAGAAGAATTAATTTCGAATAGAAATTTCAGAAGTTAAGAAAGAAAATGCCTAGCGATAAAGTAATTGTTAAACCAAAATACCTTCAGCAATTTTTTGTATGCATTGGTTCTGTTTGGCAAGTTTCGATAAGTTAAAAATTTGCTGATCAAACTGGCACTAATAGCAAATGGAATACAGAATAATTGTTGAGGGTGTTTTTTATGCTCAGTAATTATGGTGATACACTATTTTTACAAAGTATTAAATTATTAAAACTTGTCTACTGTAATCGTATAAATCCGTTAAAAAATGAAACTCTTTTTAAAGTTTGATTTAAACACTGCTTATAAAAAAATTTTACAAGAGCAATTAGATAAACATACATCTGATTACGCTTTAGTAAGCTTTGGCGAAGTTGACATCAATGACTCAGTTTCAAGTGAGCAATTAAAAGAATTATATGCACAGTTAAGTAGCTATGGTTTTGAAGTCGTGGAAAGTAATAAAAGCATTCTAATTCAAAAAATAAAAGATACTATAGTAGAAATGATTTTTATGGAAGATGATTTACCTGCTACAAAAATCTCATCCTATTTAGCCAATAAATTAAATCACAGTTACGGTTATTTAGCAAACGTATTTTCAGAAGTTACTTATACTACTATTGAAAATTTTATTATTTTACAAAGAATCGAACGGGCTAAACAATTGCTAATTACAAATCAATTAACTTTAACTGAAATTGCCTGGAAGCTCAGCTATAGCAGCGTTGCACACTTAAGTACACAGTTTAAAAACACAACAGGGTTAACACCTACAGTGTTTCAAAGAATTATTAATAAGCGACGAAAAGTTTTCGGCGAAGGCAAAACAGAAGAACCCGACGCAGAATAAATTATTACAAATGCTAACAATATAAAACATCACAATGAACGAAGTAATACACATTTTACTTGCAGATGATGACGAAGATGATCGTCTGTTTTTTAAAGATGCTTTTAAAGAAATAAAAGTAAAAACAGTTGTGCATATTGTAAATGATGGAGTGGAGTTAATGAATCATCTTTTAAAAGAAGATATAACATTGCCACACATTCTTTTTCTCGATCTTAATATGCCTCGCAAATCAGGCATTGAATGTTTAACTGAAATAAAAAAAATTCCTCATTTAAAAGAAATTCCTATTTCAATTTATTCAACATCTGCTTCTGATGAGGATATTGAAGAAACATTTGTAAAAGGAGCCAATGTGTACATAAAAAAGCCAAGTGATTTTTCTACCCTCAAAAAAATTTTAACACAAGTTATTACTGTTAATTGGCAATATCATACATCAGGTTTAAATAGAGATACATTTTTACTTAGCATTTAATTAATGCTTAATTTTTAGTTTATGAATTTCCGAAAAATATTTTCATCATCTGTTTTTCTTAAAAGTATTTTCATTATTTCTATTTCCATACTAATTTTCATTTCATCAATTTCTTATAAACACTCTGTTTCTCTTAATGATTCTTCCAAGTGGCTCACACATTCCTATAAAGTTCATCTTGAATTGGAGCAACTTATTACAAATCTTAAAAGTGCCGAAAGTGGGCAGCATGGCTTTATTATTACACAAGACACTGTATTTCTAACTCCCTACAATACCGCAAAAAAAGAAATCAATATATCGTTTAGTAATTTAAAAAAAATATTAGCCGACAATAAGAAACAGGTTAGCAATTTAGATTTTCTAAATTCTTTAACAACTTCAAGACTTAAACTTTTAGAACTAGCATTAAACTTAAGTTCAGAAAAACCATTCAATAAAGTACTTTTAGGAGAAACAATGCTTTTAGGAAATGAAGTAATGTTAAAGATTGATAAAAGAGTGGATCAGATGATTGATTTAGAAATGCAATATTTAAAAGAGAGACGAGCCAAATATGAAAACGAAATTTCGTTTACCCCAATAGGCACTTTGTTTATATTGCTTTTCTCGTTACTCGTTTTTATTTTCTCGTATTATAAAATGAATAAAGATTTATTAAATCTTACAAAATCAAATAAAGAGCTGCTTATTAAAACAGAATCTTTTAATCATGCTGAAGAAATAGGTGGTTTTAGTAGCTGGCAATGGGATTTAAAAACTAACAAACTTATTTACTCAAAGAATAATTATAAATTGTTGGGCTACGAGCCTGAAGCTTTTATGCCAACACTTGAGAATTTTTTTGATTTGATTCATCCAGATGATAAAGACATTATACTTGAAAACAGAAAAAAAATACTCAATACAAATCTATCAACAAATATCAATTTTAGAATTATCAGAAAAGATGGCAGCATACGTCATTGGGTGTCTATGAGTAAATTATTGATTGACTCAAATAGTTTAAAAATTCGCATTGGAATTAATAGAGATATTACTGAGCAATATTTAAACAATATTGCATTAGAAGAAAAAAATATTGCGTTGGAAAGAGGCAATAAAGAATTGGCTACGTTTAATCACGCAGCAAGCCATGACTTACAAGAACCTTTGCGAAAAATACAAATATTCATTTCTCGTATTGTTGAAAGTAAAACTTCAAACTTATCTGAAACAGATACAGAATATTTTGCAAGAATTCAATCTGCTGCTAATAGAATGCGGGTTTTGATTGATGATTTGCTTTTATTTTCACGAACCAATAAAGCTGAAAAAGTTTTTGAAAAAACAGATTTGAATATTTTATTAGAAAACGCTACGCAGGAATTGGCACAAGTTATTGAAGAAAAAAATGCAGTATTAGAAGCTGCAGAATTGCCTAAATTAAATGTAATTCCATTTCAGATACAGCAGTTATTTATAAACCTTATTGGCAATTCGTTAAAGTATAGCAAAAAAGATATTACACCTGTAATTAAAATAAATTGCAAGAAAATAATGGGCTGGGATGAGCCTACTTTAAAACTTGATGCAGCAAAAATCTACTATAAAATTTCGGTTAAAGATAATGGGCTAGGATTTGAACAACAGTATGCCGAAAGTATTTTTACACTATTCCAACGCTTGCACCAAGATTCTGAATATTCGGGTACTGGCATTGGTCTTTCTATTTGCAAAAAAATAGTCGAAAATCACAATGGTTTTATTAGTGCAGAAGGTAAACCAGGTAAGGGTGCTACGTTTAATATATGGTTGCCTGTGTAAGCTAATATTTTCTACACACCCTCAGCCCTATATTGCAAACTCTCAATCTCCCATTGCAATTTTTTTTGAACTACCAAATCATTAGCATTTATTTTTTCAATCAGCATTGCTTCGGTGAGTGCATACCATAATAAATCTAGTTTATTTTTGGGTGTGTTGGGCAATTGTTGTTGCAGAGTTCTCACAGTTTGCAATAACTGCACGGCAGTATTAT
>JANYEB010000127.1 GCA_025363355.1 Chitinophagaceae bacterium
TATGGAAGAACTATTATCACAAAACAACTACTATTGTAAACCAATAGCAGGATTAAAAAATAACTGTAAACCTATCACAGTATTATCTAACTAACCTGTAAACTTATTTTAGGACGAGTCAGAGGATCAAACTGGCGATTATGTAGCAGATACCCCACCCGACCCTACCATTTACACCGAAAGCAGTGTAACTTGCAGCAACGCATCGCAAGTAGAGGATTGTAATGATAAATATGATAGAATTGGAATTGTTTACGACCCACTTATTGACAATATTATGGATTATTTGCCTAGAAATTGTATGATAAATTTCACAAAGGAACAGGGTGTACGTATGCGAACAGCAATTGCCAACAGGGGGTTATTGCAGCAAGTGATATTTAATGACCCTACAATCCAGAATAATGTTTCTATAGATTTTTTACCATCATTAAGCGTGTGTAGTAATGATGCTGTAGATTTAACGGTAGTTAGTAATAATCCTAATTATTATTTCGATTGGAGCAATGGCGAAATGGATAAATTAACCACAAGAGTTTACCCTACCACAACAAACCATCAGTTTAGATTAAAAGCAAATAGTGAGTGTATTAGTCCCAAACAAATTATTGTAAGTATAGATTTTACTGTTAACGATAATATTATTGTGCCACCCATTTTTGGAGCGTACTCAGTTTGTGTTAGCGGCACAGCAGAATATACCAATACTATGGCTAATGGGGTTTGGGCTTCTAGCAACACTAATGTAGCAACCATTAGTTCTACTGGTTTAGTAAGTGGAGTAGCTGCTGGCAACACAGAAATTAGTTACACCATTACTACATCGCCAACTGGCTGTAGTGTTGTGGCTAAAAAAACAATATATGTGGTGCCACCCAATGCTACAATTAGTATTGCGGCAAGCCCGTCTGTAATATGTTTAGGCGAAAGCACTACTTTAAATATAGGAAATGGTGGAACCCTAGGAATAGAATACGTTTGGTACGATGATCTTGGACACAGTGGTGACCTAGGTGTGGGATTACCTATTACAATAACACCACCGAATAGCGGAAGTGTTACATTTTATTATGAAGCAACTACACCTTGTTCATCTAACCAAATTGATGGTCAAATTTCAATAACTGTAAACCCTTTGCCAGTAATGCAACCTATCACAGGTCTGCCTTCGGAAATTTGCGGTGGAAATAACTACCCCATTAATTATGGACCCACTACAGGTGGAACAGGAGATTTTCTTGCTATTTCTACCAATACGCCTTTGGTTTCGTTAGGAAGTGTTAACACAACACCATCTTCGCCCCCATACTTGCCAACATTTGACCCAGCCAATGCTGGTGCAGGCACATTAACCTATACATTTACAGATAATACTACCAAATGTAAAAACGCTACTGCTGTAAATATTGTAGTACTTCCTCAAAACCCCGTTATTACGGGCATAACAGACCTTTGCCCTAATAATATTTATCATTTTACTGCAAATGCAATGGGTGGTATTTGGGCATCAGCAAACACAAATATTGCCACTGTAGATGCCAATGGTAATATAACTGCAATTGATGGTGGCACTACAACTATTACTTATGAGGTTATTTTATGTGGAGTTGTAAAAACCGCTAGTTACACAGTTAATGTTCAAATAATACCAAAAATTATTGGGCAATCATTTATGTGTTTAAACTCAACCCAAACTTTAACATTAAATACAACAGCTCCTTTTACACAAGTAAATGGGATTAATAATAGTTGGTCATCGCTAGACCCCTCAATTGCCGATTTCCCTAATCCTGCTACTGGTTCATTTAATTCCATTTGCGATTTACAAGCAAAGCAAGCAGGTACAGTAACTGTACGATATAGCTATTCTGACCAATCAAAAATTAAATGTATTGGAGGAGCAGGATATTTAACAATGAAAATTAGAGTTGAAGATTGTACCAAACAAGATTGTGGTACTTTGGCAGATAATTGCACCAATATAATAGACCAAAGCAACATTTATACCCTGAATATTGAAAACAATAGTTTTTGTATAAAAAATGATGTACAAATTGGTGCTGGAAAAAATATTGTGATAAAAAATGCTGTAATTAATATAGAAAAAAATAAAAAAATAGAAGTGTTAAGTGGTGGCTCACTAACAATTTTAGGAAGCCATTTATATAGTTGCGATGCTATGTGGCAGGGAATTACAGTAGCAAAAGGTGGCAAAGTATATATTGATAATTGGGTAACAACTACGAGCCAAGGTAGCGAAGATCTTGTGAACAACAGTTTAATTGAAGATGCTGATGTGGCTGTGGCTTATGATAGCTATACCGATTATGTAGATTTTACAGGCAATTATTTACTAAACATTAAAAACACCATATTTAACCGAAACCGAATTAGCATACAAATTGCCAACTATAAAAACAATATAGCAAACAATTTAGAGAGCCTACCTTTTTACATAAGCAATTGTATTTTTACCAGCAGGTCAATACCGTACAATCAAACAGGGTTGTTTTGGCCAACCATAGATGCCATCAAACAAACACCAATAAGTATTGCTACTGTTTACCCACACACACCACTAACTTATAACACACCCTATATTGATGATGCAAATAATAACAGCACAAATTACCCCGATGATAATACACCAGATGCCTTTTTAAAAAATGGTACAAATAGCAAACCAGATGCAGGTATTTATGTGTTTAATGTGGGTAACATAAATGTAAATAACATATTTAGCACTACAACATTTGGCAAAGTGGGTACTGCTTTAGACCCCAATACAAATATCTTTGATAATATGAATATTGGTATCGATGTATTTCAATCGAATGTAATTGTAAACAATAGCACATTTCAAAAACCAAACCCAAGTAGTCAGGTTTATAACACAAGTGCATTAGGAATTAATGTAAACAATACAAAAGAAAATATGATTGTTGTTAACACCCCCAATAGCCAATTTGGCAACAATGCTTTTTTTAATATGAATAAAGCAGTTATGATTGGTGGTAGTAGTTTAATAAAAGTAAACAATTGCGATATTAGAAGCATACAGGATATTGGCATTATTACCGATTTGGGAGCAAATGGTATAGTGATAAACAATGCTTATTATGATGAAATAGAAACCAATTATAATAATATTTATAATATCAGAGATGGTATTTGGTATAGTGGTGGCGGTAGTGGTAGAATAGAAACTTTATTTGGTAAGTTTAATGCAAATAAAAATAATATCGGCACTATACTACCCAATGCAGCACAAGAAAATATACCCAATGGTGCTTATGTAGATAGAGCCATAACGCTAGAAAATTTTAGCAGTGCAGCCGTTACTGACGACCCTGTTAATTGCAACGAAAATGTAATTACCAATGCTTTCAACGGCATTAAACTAAGCAACTGGAGAAATAAGCGAACCATAGTAACAGGTAATAATGCAGATTTAGCACCCGATTATATTATAAATCTAAACGAACCACACTATGGTATTTGGCTAGAAAACGGAATGCCAGAAAAAGCTGGAAACAATATATTGCAGGGCAACACAGTGAAGGGTAGTGACGATAATATTTTAACGGGGAACTATGATGCTACCAAACAAACAGCCATTTTATTAAACAACCAATTTAAAACTACAGTTCAGTGTAATTATGTGGGCAAAAGCCAGCACGGATTTAGATTTGTGAATGCCAACACAGGCACAAAATGGTGGAATAATATGATGAATTCCGATAACCAAAATGGTATGACATTAGAGGATATTGGCGTTATTGGAAGTCAAGGTTCTCTACCCGGCACAAAAGGAGGTACTTGCACCAGCGATAATATTTGGAATGGGTATAGCACCGGTGCTTGGGGTGGGGCATTAACTAATTGTATCAACAACTCTAACCCATTAAGTTCTGTTTTAATTGTTAGGCAATCTGGTGCAGATATGAATCCTGATGGTGGTGGATTAAATAATGACCCAGCCCTATTGCCGTATCAAGCTGCTAATAAAAGCATTTTATATGGCTATAATTTAGGCAATTGCCAACATTGTGTTGGTGATGATGCGATGACAGGTTTGGGCGATTTAGCTATTGAAAATTTAGAAGCTATTGCCAATGGTAGCCTGCCCATTGCTACCATCGATTCGGCACAACGTCTTTATAGTATGCAGCAAAATTTGTTTGAACAATTAAGGGCAAACCCCAATATAGAAACCCAAAGCGTTACATTGAGCAATTTTATACAAACCAACCAATGGAGTAATTTCGATTTTATTTATTATACCAATTATTTTTTAGCCCGTGGCGATATGGGCATTGTAGATTTGCTATTGGGTTTTTGGCCACTTAGTAGTAATAATGTAGATAATAATTATTACACCTACTACGACTGGTTGGCAACAATGTATACTGTACCCAATTGGCAACCTAGCTTAACCGATGTGCAAACCCTTGCCAATAAATGCCCTGCAACCGATGGCAGTGTGGTATATGCTGCCCGCAATTTATATAACAGATTAACAAAAAGAATAAACAATTTTGCCAATAATTGCAGCAACAATACTTATAGCAGAAAAGTACCAACACCAATTGCAGATAATTCTGAATTACTAATTTACCCTAATCCTGCAAAAACACAAATAAATATTAACTACAAAGGCATAAAAGAAGTTAATGTTTATGATTACACAGGTAGAATTTTAATTAACAAAATATTTGACGGTGTGAATACTGCAAGGCTTGATGTAAGCACCCTAAAGAAAGGTTTTTATATAGTAAAACTTGCATCAAAAGATGGAGAAACAAAATCTACTAAACTTATAATTGAATAATTATGAAGTTTATAATAAAGAATAAACATTGCTGCCTTATACTCAAGACGGCAATGTTTATAATAACAATTTTAATAGGGCAAAATACAATGGCACAAACTCAGTATAACCTTGTTAAGAATAGTAGTTTTGAGGTTTATATAACTTGTCCCACATCAGCAAATCATCCCCCCCCTTACCTTGGTTCCCAGCTGGTAAAGTAAAAGGTGGTAGTTATGTTAGTGCCTGCAACCCAGAACCTAGTTATACAGTTCCTACGAATGGTACGGGATATCAATATGCAAAGACTGGAGATGCTTATATAGCTTTATATTTAATAAACGGGTTGACTCAGAATAATAGAAATTATATAGAAACTAAATTGCAGGATACTTTGCGACTTGGGTCTTGCTATTATGTTGAATTTTATACTAATTTAGGGAATACTCAGAAATATGCTTGTAACAATATTGGGCTATTGCTAACTAATAATGCTGTATATGTAGATACCATTTCGCATCCATTGGGTGTGCTACCTGCTAATCCACAAATACTTAATTATGGAAACCCTATAATAACAGATACTTTAAATTGGGTAAAAGTGAGCGGTATTTATAAAGCACAAGGTGGGGAACAGTATATAACTATTGGCAATTTTAAAACAGATGCACAAACAAGCTATAAACAGGTGCAGCCCACAGGTTACAATGGTGCAGGTTATCTAATTGATGATGTTTCGGTAATTCCCCTAGACAGTATCCCTTTAAAAGCCGATGCAGGCAGAGACACATCAATTGCAAATGTTGGCGATAGTATTTTTATTGGTAGTTTAACAAATGGTTTAACAGGCGTTAAATGGTATAATAGTGTTGGTGCTGTTATAGATACTGGCAGACCCGGCTTTTATATTAAGCCAACTGCTAGTACATTTTATGTTGTAGAACAAATGGTTTGTGGCTACTATTCACGAGATACAGTTAATGTAACAGTTGGCACAGTACCGCTAAAATTTATAAATTATAATCTTATTTTGTCATTGAAAGGTACGAAGCAATCTCTTGAAAACATCTGGCAAACCGCCAATGAAATCAACGTTTCACATTTCAACATTCAACGCTCAATAAACGGCAACAACTTTATAACAATTGGTAAGGTTAAAGCACAGAACAAATTAACAAACGAGTATAGCTTTATTGATGAAACACCAAACGAAGGATTGAATTATTATAAAATAGAAAGCGTAGATTTTGATGGAAGAAAACAATATTCAACAACCCAACAAATCAACACCAAACCACAAACACCAAACATTGCTGTGTTCCCTAACCCTGCAAAAGACTTTGTAACCATTATATCACAAGAAAACATCAAAGAGGTTAAAATTATAAACCAACTTTCACAGCTTGTACAACACCAAATACCAAACACCAAACAAATTACAATAAACACCAAACAATTTACAAAGGGGTTATATATCGTTCAATGCACAACCAACAAAGGAGAAATAAACACACAAAAGCTAATCATTGAATGAAAAATCACTTTCGTTAACAGTCAACTATTTACAAAATCCTAATATTTTCTTAAATTTTTGTCATTTCTATTGTTTCTATTTAAAAAAGCCCATAATTTAGCTATTCACCAAATAGTTATACAATGAACAACACACAAAGAGCACAATTAGATGCTTGTAATCGAGTAAAAGATTTCAACACTAAAAATGCTACAGCACTTGCAACAATTCCAGAGTATGCAGCAGAACAGGTAAAGTTTACAGCGGCACTTGGAATCATCACCAATTCCACGCAAGTACAATCAGCCACAGCAGGAACAACAAGCGATGCCACACGAATTGCAAAAGAAACAATGGCAAAAACAGCCATTAAATACGCACTTCGTGGTGCAGTAAAAGCTAGACAAATAGGCAATATTACTTTAGCAAACAACCTAGACCACACAACAACGTATATCATACAAGCACCAAAAACATTAGCCGTTCAACGTGCAAAAGATATAAAACAACACCTTAGCGATAATCTTGCAACTTTAACTAACATCGTAGCAGCAAACATTACAGAGTTAGACAATGCAATTAAAAACTATGATACTATTAAAGACAATCCAATCATCGATGTGCAAACAAGGGCAGCAACAGGCACAAATCCTTTGCCAGCAGCCTTTGCAGCAGCAACTTTAGCAATGAATAATATGCACGATTTAGTAACAAGTTATTTTGGCGATGTTAATATTCCAATGGTTGATGAAATTGCGTTATCTAAACAAATCATCAACACAGGCACACACCACAATGGAGTTGAGGGAACTGTTACCAAAGATGACATTCCAGTTATGGGAGCAACTGTAAGTATCGTTGGAACAAATAAAATTGCAACAACCGATATCAAAGGACACTACATCATTGCTAAAATTAAAATCGGAGACTACACAGTTAAAGTAAGCAACGAAGCAGGCGACACAGCAAGTAAAACTATTCATATCAACAGAGGAAATTTTGAAGTTGCTGATTTCACACTTTAATTCTCAACTTCGACTAATTAAACGTACAAACGCATTAATTGAGTACTAACATCGATAAATTGAGTTCTCATATCGACTAATTTGAATTTTGACTGAAAAATTTAGTCTTCATATTGACAAATTTAACATTCAAATGCGTTAATTGAGTAGTAACATCGATAAATTAGACAATGACATCGATTAATTGAGTATCAATATGAATAAATGGCACATCAACTACGACACATTTGCAGACAACATCGACTAATTGAGTTCTTATATTGATAAATTGAGTATTCATATCGAATAATTGAACACTCACATCGATAAATTTTGAATTCATACCAATAAATTAAGTTTTCATATTGATAAATCTAAATTTCATAACGGCAGACAGTTACTTCAAATCAGACAAAACGCAATTAGTCAGACCAACCCTGCCATTCGATAGTGGACAACAGAAATCAAATCAACATTTGCAGCACATTGGCAAGGCAAAAACCGAAAACCAGCCTTGCCAAAGAGCTGCAAAGTAGTAAAACATCAACAACAGTATTTCAATTGGGCAGACTGCATAATGTGGATTGACAAAATAAGAAGGGCTACACATAACATAGGGTTTGGCGTTATTGGGGCTTGACGGAATGCACATCATCAGCAGTAAACATTTCAACATCAGTTCGGGCTTGACGTTATAAATTTGGCTTATAAATAAAACATCAGCAATATTGCAATCATTGGGCTTCGGTTATGGGCTGACAGAATGCTAATTCCCCAACAAACGCCAAGCCTTTTTCGTTGGTGGCAAGCGTAAATGACACACCTATATTGCAATGGACAGACAAACTTTTATAGACCATTTTAAACTTATGCTTGTTCATTTGTACGACTGGACATCTCAAAATTGCTTTAACGAACTTTCAGACAATTATAAATTTATTATTGAGCCAAGTGAACGAACA